>CAZGHR010000031.1:12285-14182 GCA_964525545.1 uncultured Dechloromonas sp. | reverse complement strand
TCAGGTAGTCACGCAGGATGTTGCCGGTGACCGAGATGGTGTCCAGACCGCGGATGACGCGTTCTAGGGTGAAGCGCATGGCGCGAACCTGCGACATGATCTGGATGTCGAGACCGGTGAGGTCGTGATCGATTAGGTTCTTTTTAACCTTCTTGATCAGCTCGGCTTCGTGTGGACGATATGGATCCAGCCAGAAGACGGCAGGGGTGTTCGAGTTACGGGCGCGGGTAACGGCCAGCTTGACCCAATCACGGATTGGTTCGTCTTTGACCTGGCACATACGCCAGATGTCGCCCTTTTCAACGTTCTGCGTCAGCAGGACTTCGCCAGTGTCGATATCAACAATGTTGGCGATGCCGTCTTCGGTGATTTCAAAAGTCTTGTCGTGTGAACCGTATTCTTCAGCCTTCTGAGCCATCAGACCGACGTTCGGTACGGTACCCATGGTCTTAGGATCGAAGTTGCCGTTGGTCTTACAGAAGTTGATCATCTCCTGATAGATACGGGCAAAGGTCGATTCCGGCATAACGCACTTGGCATCGTACTGCTTACCATCGGCACCCCACATCTTACCGCCTGCGCGAATCATGGCCGGCATCGACGCATCAACGATGATGTCGTTTGGCGAGTGGAAGTTAGTAATGCCCTTGGCCGAGTCGACCATGGCGAGTTTAGGACGGTGCTCCTGACAAGCATGCAGGTCGCGAACGATTTCATCACGCTTTGATTCGGGCAGGGTCTTGATCTTTTCATACAGATCAACCATACCGTTGTTGACGTTGATGCCCAGTTCTTCAAACAGTTTGCCGTGCTTCTCGAAGGCTTCTTTGTAGAAAATCTTCACGCAGTGACCAAATACGATGGGGTGCGAAACCTTCATCATGGTGGCCTTAACGTGCAGCGAGAACAGGATGCCGGAGTTGCGGCAATCTTCTAGTTCTTTCTCATAGAAATCGCACAGTGCCTTCTTGCTCATGAACATCGAGTCGATGATTTCGCCAGCCTGCAGGGCAACCTTTTCTTTAAGAACGGTGGCTTTGCCGCCTTTGGCGATCAGCTCCATGCGGACATTGCGTGCCTTGTCGAGGGTCATCGACTTTTCGCCGTGGTAGAAGTCACCGCTGTGCATGTGCGACACATGAGACTGCGACCACTGATTCCATTTGCCCATCGAATGCGGATGTTTGCGGGCATAGTTCTTAACGGCCTGCGGTGCACGGCGGTCCGAGTTGCCTTCGCGCAATACAGGGTTTACAGCTGAGCCTAGGCACTTGCCATAACGCTTGGCGATTTCCTTTTCTTCAGCAGTCTTTGGATCTTCAGGGTAGTTAGGAATTGCGTAACCCTTGGATTGCAGTTCTTTGACGCAGGCTTTCAGCTGAGCAACCGAAGCACTGATGTTCGGTAGCTTGATGATGTTGGTGTCTGGCTGCAGGGTTAACTTGCCGAGTTCGGCAAGGGTGTCTGGCACTTTCTGATCGTCTTTGAGAAACTCTGAAAACTCAGCGAGAACACGGGCCGAAACCGAGATGTCGCTTTTAACGATCTCGATACCAGCAGGAGAAGTGAAGGTACGGATGATTGGCAAAAATGCACAGGTCGCGAGTAGCGGTGCTTCGTCCGTCAGCGTGTAAATAATCTTCGACTTCTTGTCAGCCATGGTGTCCCCTTGAATTCAAGTAGTTATGATGGGCTCGTTGTGCGAGCCTTTTGATTGCCTTTTGGTTAATCCGGCGAATTTATGAGTATCCGCACCGGCGGGGTTCTCGTCAATGCATCAAATCCTTAATCGTTCGGTTTTTCAGCACTTTTTTAGTCGCCATAATGAGGTTAGCTCTTTGGCACGCGCATTGTGCAGTGCGTCAGTCTGATTGCGGGTTTTGGGGTGATTGGGCTT
>CAZGHR010000031.1:5390-12185 GCA_964525545.1 uncultured Dechloromonas sp. | reverse complement strand
CACGCGCATTGTGCAGTGCGTCAGTCTGATTGCGGGTTTTGGGGTGATTGGGCTTGGCGTCCAGCCGATCTACGACGTACAGGCCGCTATCCTTGATCCACCCCAGTAATTCATCCCGACTGCGCAGGGCTAGATGCTCGGCGATATCTGAAATGATGAGCCAGGCTTCCCCTGTAGTGTTAAGCCTTGAAGCGACTCCAGACAGGAATCCGCGCAGCATTTGGGAATCTGGGTCATAGACAGCGGCTTCCACCGGGGAAGTGGGTGTGGCCGGGAGCCAAGGCGGATTACAAATAATCAGGTCGGCCTTGGCATCTGATGCCGGGAATAAATCAGCAGACTGAACTTCGGCCTGATCTGAGAGCCCCAGCCGTTGAATGTTTTCCCGGGCGCAGGCGATGGCTCGTGGGTCCAGGTCGGTACCGATTACTTTGGGAATACCCCGTTGGGCCAGTACACAGGTGAGCACACCGGAGCCTATGCCAATATCAAATACCATCGAACAGGGGCTGGGTAGGGGTGCCTGGGCAACCAGGTCGACATATTCACCGCGTACTGGGGAGAAAACGCCGAAATGCGGGTGGATACGCGCGTTTAAGGCGGGCACAAAGGCGCCTTTCTTGCGCCATTCATAGGCACTTACCAGCGCCAATAGTCCACGCAAACTAATCACCGTATCTCCGGTTTCGGGCTGGGCAGGCCCCAGGCCGGCGGTACAGGCTTCAACGACGTCCTGGCCACGGCGAAGCGGAATCCGGTAGTCGGCCGTGAGTGGAATGAGCAGGTTGCCCAGAATGTTGGCGCGGCGGCCCTGTTTCAGGCGATGTTCGGCAAAAGCCTCGGCCGCGGTCGATGGTGTGGGTTGGCTACCACGACGGGGCGGTCTATCTGCCCGTCTGGCCAGCGCCTGAAGGAGGTTGCGGGCGTTCTGGTAGTCGCCTTGCCAGAGTAGGGCGTTGCCCTCGCGAATTAAGCGAAAGGCTGCATCGGCAGCGAGGGTGTCGTCTGCAATAACGATTTGCTCTGGCGCCGGCAACCCCGCCTCAGAAATCCAGCGTGCCTGATGCTCGGTACCGTTGTGTTGCCAGGAAATAGTGGGCGTAGGTTCTACAGACATGCCGCATTGTAGCGATATCCGGCGGCCGGATTTGGAATTAACGCCGGTTACGCGTAGCCTTTCGCCTTTCGGATAGGAACCATGGCACTTAAAGCAACCGTCTTCAAAGCAGATTTGCAGGTCGCAAACCTTGATCAGAATCATTTCGGCGATTATTCGCTGACGCTGGCGCAGCACCCCTCAGAAACCATTGAGCGGGTGATGATCCGTTTGCTCGCCTTTGCGCTTTATGCCTCGGAAGATTTACGTTTTGGCCGTGGTCTGTCGAATGAAGAAGATGCCGCTGTCTGGGAGATTGATCCTGGTGGCGTAACCCGTTTGTGGATTGACGTGGGTCTACCAGACGAGGTGCGGGTTAAGAAAGCCTGTAGCCGTGCCGATCGGGCGGTGATTATTACCTACGGCGGGCGGCCTTCGGATATGTGGTGGCAACAGAATGCCAACACGCTGCAACGGTACCGAAACCTGACAGTGATCCAGATCTCGCCGGAAGATAGTGCCAAGCTGGTGGAAGCCTGTAGCCGTACGATGAAGCTTTCCTGGACGATTCAGGAGGGCATGGTTTATCTGGATAGTGCATCGATAACGCCTATTGTCTTGAGCGCGCAGCCCTGACTTGAGATATGGCAGATAAGCCCTGGTTTCTCTATCTGCTGGCCTGTGCCAACGGCACGTACTATGCGGGCATCACAACTGACGTGGCTGCGCGTTTCAAGGCACATCAGGAGGGTAAGGGGGCTCGATATACGCGCGCCAATCCACCCGTGGCGGTGGTTGCCCAGGCGATGTATCCTGATCGTTCAACGGCCTCCAAGGCCGAATGGGCACTAAAGCAATTGCCGCGGGATCAGAAGCTCGGGTTCTTTAGTACTGAGGATAAGCCCTAGGCTTATTCCATATCAGCGGCATCGTTGGCGATTTCAACCATGGGTGTGGGCAGGCTCTTGCTCGGTTTTACGCCCAGCTTCTTGAGCATCTCCGCCTGACGAATCACATTGCCTCGACCGGTTGAGAGCTTGTTGATGGCGCCATCGTAATCCTTCTGTGCTTGGTTGAGACGCGTGCCCAGTGATTCCATGTCTTCTACAAAGCCGGCCAGTTTGTCGTAGAGTTCGGCGCCGCGTTTGGCAATATCCTGGGCGTTACGGGTCTGCGCTTCCTGGCGCCAGAGGTTGGCAACCGTGCGCACAACAAAAAGCAGGGTCGATGGGCTGACTAGCAGCACATTCTTGTTCCAGGCATCCATGTACAGCTCGCGATCATGCGTTACGGCGAGCATGAAAGCCGGTTCGATAGGAACAAACATGAGTACGAAGTCCAGCGACTTCAGGCCGTAGAGATCCTGATAGTTTTTATCAGAGAGGCCTTTGATGTGACTGCGCACGGCATCCAGGTGGCGCTTAAGCGCGGCTTCCCGGTGTTTGTCGTCTTCGGCATTGGCGTAATCTTCATAGGCAACGAGTGTGGCCTTGGCATCAATCACGAGGTGACGATCTTCGGGCAGGTGAACCACCACGTCTGGCTGCAAACGTCGGCCATCGTCTAGCGTATGACTTTCCTGTACATCGTATTCTTCACCTTTGCGTAGGCCAGAACTTTCCAGTACGCGCTCAAGTACCAGCTCACCCCAGTTGCCCTGGGTTTTATTAGAGCCTTTCAAGGCTTTGGTGAGGTTGTTGGCTTCCTGGCTCACGGTTTTGTTCAGCTCCATGAGCTGACGCACTTGCTCGGCCAAAGCGCTGCGGTCTTTGCCTTCCTGCACATAGACCTGTTCTACTTTGCCCTGGAATTCCTGCAGCTTGGTTTTGAGTGGATCAAGCAGTTGACCCAGACTCTGCTGATTCTGTTCGCTAAAACGTTTGGATTTTTCTTCCAGGATGTCGTTGGCCAGGTTCTTGAACTGAAGGGTGAGCTCTTCACGGGCATTTTGTAACAAGGCCATTTTTTCCTGGCTTTGATTTCGCTCTTGCGATAACTGCATGGTGAGCGCGGCTACCTGGGCACGGCTCCATAGGTAGCCAATCGCCGCACCGGCGAGGGCGGCCAGTAGGGCAACAGCAATCAGGGTGAGTGTATCCATGGGGAGCTCCCGTTAGGCCTGGCAGGCCTCGATATCTTCAACGAGCGATAGCCAGCGGAGCTCGAGGGCGTCGAGCTCTTCCTGGATTACAACAAGTTTACGACCTGTTTCAGCAATGGCGGCTGGATCGGTGATGCCGCTCAATGCAGCCTCATGATCACCTTTGTTCTTCTGTAAACGCTGGATGTTCTGATCCAGTTTTTCCAGATCCCGTTGCAAGCCTTTCAGCTTGTTGGAGGCTGGCTTGGCTTTCGTTGTCTCTTTTGCGATCACGACTTTGGGGGTCGCTGCTTCTTCGCGTTGACGTTTGGCTTCGTCCAGCAGGAACTGCTGGTAGTCATCCAGGTCGCCATCAAAGTCAGATACGCCACCACGAGAGACGAGCCAGAAGCTGTCACAGACAGAACGCAGCAAGGCACGATCATGGCTCACCAGCATCACGGTACCTTCAAACTCGTTCAGGGCCATCGCCAGAGCTTCGCGCGTTGCCAGATCCAGGTGGTTGGTTGGTTCATCAAGCAGTAACAGGTTCGGGCGTTGCCAGACAATCATGGCCAAAACCAGACGGGCTTTTTCGCCGCCGCTCATGGTGCCTACTGGCTGCATGACCTGATCACCGCTGAAGTTGAATGTGCCGAGATAGGTACGCAGGTTCTGCTCCCGCATGTCGCGGCCTTGCGTCTTGCCAGTGGCAATTGCCGCTTTTGCCAGACGAATCATGTGCTCCATTGGCGTGGCGCTGGCGGTTAATACATCCAGCTCCTGCTGGGCAAAGTAACCAATGGTGAGGCCACGGCCTTCAGTCAGTGTGCCGGCCTGTACCGGGAGGGTCTGGGCAATGGTTTTAACCAGGGTGGATTTACCCTGGCCATTCGCACCCAGAATGCCGATGCGCTGACCGGCCAGTACCGAGCGATTCACGTGTTCAACAATGATCGTAGGCGGGGTGTCTGGTGCAGCATCAGCAGGGGGTGGATAGCCAAAGCTGGCATCTTCCATGGCCAGCATGGGGTTAGGCAGCGCGCCTGGTTCATCAAAAGTAAAGGTGAACTCGGCATCGGCCAGCACCGGCGCAATCTTTTCCATGCGCTCCAGGGCTTTAACCCGGCTTTGTGCCTGCTTGGCTTTGCTGGCCTTGGCCTTGAAGCGGTTAATAAACGACTGTAGATGGGCGATCTTTTCCTGCTGCTTGGCAAAAGAAGCTTGCTGAATCGCGAGCTGTTCAGCACGCAGATCCTCAAAGGCACTGTAGTTACCGCCGTAGCGCACGAGCTTGCCATGATCGATATGCAGCGTGACATTGGTCACGGCGTCGAGGAATTCTCGGTCATGGCTAATAACGACCAGGGTTCCAGCATAACGCTTGAGCCAGGCTTCCAGCCAGACGAGTGCATCCAAATCCAGGTGATTGGTTGGTTCGTCGAGGAGCAGGAGATCAGAAGGGCACATGAGCGCCCGTGCCAGCTGTAGGCGCATCCGCCAGCCACCGGAGAAGCTGTTGACCGGCTGATTCAATTCACTGGTTTTGAACCCCAGGCCCAGGATGAGTGCCTGGGCACGCGATTGTGCATCGTGTGCGCCGACATCATTGAGTAGGGCGTAGGCATGACCCATACGTTCGCCATCGTCGCTGGCTTCTGCGGCGGCTACTTCGGCTTCAGCCGCCATCAACCGGGTATCGCCCTCGATAACAAAACGGGTGGCGCTGTCCTCAGTCTCCGGCATGTCCTGCGCAACCTGAGCCATTTGCCACTGGGTGGGAATGCTGAAGTCGCCGCGATCTTCATGCAGGGTGCCGTTAAGCAAGGCAAATAAGGTGGATTTGCCCGCGCCGTTGCGGCCAACGAGGCCAACACGTTCACCGGGGTTAATGGTGCAGCTGGCATCATCCAGCAGTACCCGTGCGCCGCGGCGCAGGGTGATGTTCTTCAGTGTGATCATGTTCAGTTACAGATAAACGTGGCGCGGCACTGCAGCGGACAGCTCAGGCAGGGCGCCGTGCAGGCTTTGTTGCCACGGAGTTCTGCATTGAGGCCACGTTTCTTGCAATAGGCTTCCGCATCTTCTTTCACGTCGTCCACGCCGTATCGGCTACTGGGGAAGGCAAAGGTAATGCTATCGGGTGTCTGGCTGAGTACCTGGGGGCCAGAACAGGCTGCGAGTATTGAACAGGCTAGTAGCGTAAAGAGAATTCGGGTGAAACGTTGCATGAGCGCCTTGCAAATAAAACCTTAGAATGTCGTAAGCTTAAAGCAATTCATTGATTCATGAACGATCTTGCTCAAAGGAATGAAGGATGATCAAAAAGAAAACTATTGCCAGAACACTGGTGTCACTCACTCTGGGTGTTTCGGCAACGGCCTTTGCTGGTGCGTTGGAAACGAATTTGTCGGGTTGGTTTCTTAAAGGCGAGCGGTCGGAAATTGCTGTGACGGGTTTGAACAGTGGAGGTTTTAATTTCCGACTTTCAAGCGGGAACATCACACCGGGTCAGGGTTGTGCCAACGGCCCAGGTGATTGCTTGACCCTATGGGGTTGGGCCACGCGTACTGCCAATGCCGATGAGTTTCTTTATGCCAATGAAAATGGCGAATGTGCGTTCTATTTTCACAATGAGCCTAAGGCCGTGGTTATTCACGGGCTGAAAGGTACCTGCGGGACGGATGCGCAGAATCGCAATGCCTTGAAGTCGGTGGATGGCGTGTACACGCCGCGCCAGTAATCTAGCGGGCGGTCTTTTCCATGTGGCTGAGGTACAGGCCGATGGCAAAGACCAGCCCAACACAGACCATGAGGCCGACGACCATGCCGGGCCAACGATAGTGGGTCCAGAGTGGGCCTGAGGTACTGCCCAAGAAACTGCTGCCCAGGTAGTAACTGGACAGATACAGTGCGGAGACTAGGCCACGGCGCTCCCCGGCACGAAAACCGACCCAGCCGCTGGCAATGGCGTGCGTGGCGAAGTAGCCAAAAGTAAACAGGGCCAGGCCGCAAATGATGACGGGTAGCTGGCTATCCAGGGTGGCTAATACACCCAGAGCCATGGCGCCAATCATCGCCAGCATGATCTTGCCGCGGCCGTACTGGTCAACCAGATGTCCGGCCAGGGCAGACGAGGCGCTACCCAGGGCGTAGAGTAAAAATACGGTGCCAATCGCTGCCGGGCCGAGGTTGTAGGGCGCTTCGCTTAATCGGAAGCCCAGATAGTTATAGATGCTGACAAAGGCACCCATAATCAGGAATGCGGTTGTAAACAGCCAGGGTAAACCGGGGTCGGCATAGATACGGCGGACATCAATCCACAATGCGCCGGGCGCTAGTGAGCGGGTTTTAAAATGACGCGCTTGTGGCAGCAGCTTCCAAAATAGCAGGGTACAGATGATGCCGACCAAAGCGAGGGCGGCGAGGCCATAGTGCCAGTTACTGTATTGGGTAACCACGGCAGAGAGAAAGCGGCCAAACATACCGCCGAGTGCGTTGCCTGCGATATACATCCCCATGACTTTGCCACGGGAGGATGCGCTGATTTCCTCGCCCAGATAAGCCATGGCGGCGGCCGGTAGTGCGGCAATACAGGCGCCAACGCCAGCTCTGGAGA
>CAZGHR010000031.1:0-5290 GCA_964525545.1 uncultured Dechloromonas sp. | reverse complement strand
GCCATGGCGGCGGCCGGTAGTGCGGCAATACAGGCGCCAACGCCAGCTCTGGAGAGTACGAGCCATTCAAAATTGGGTGCAAAAGCCGAAAGCCAGGCAAATGCTGTAGCGCCAAGCAGCGCAGCCTTCATCAATGGTGCACGGCCAAACTTATCGGACAACATGCTGAGTGGAATTAGCAGAAATGCCAGGGTGAGCGTGCCTGCAGACACAGTCAGACTTGCCATGGTGGGCGATATGCCAAATGACTCGGTAAATTCCGGCAATAGGGGCTGTGTGCCATACAGCAAGGTAAAGCAGGCAAATCCGCCCAGGATCAGCGCCCAGTTGGCGCGGCGGAATTCCGAGGTGCCTGCTTGAAGTTCGGTGGTATGGCTCATGAAGATGCTCACTTGGGTTAAGCAGGATACCATTCGTCCATGGCTCGTTTTTACCCTGCGTTATTCGTTTTTCTATGGAGTACCGGTTTTATCGGTGCGAAATATGGTTTGCCTTACGCTGAGCCGTTGAGTTTTCTGTTGATCCGATATGCGCTGGTTGTGTTACTGATGACTCTGGCAGCCTGGGTCACTCGGGCACGCTGGCCGGTAGATCTGAGGGCATGGGTTCATTTAGCTATTGCCGGTTGTCTGATTCACGGGGTTTATCTGGGCGGGGTCTTTGTATCTATAAGCCAGGGCTTGCCCGCAGGCATTGTCAGCCTAATTGTCGGTTTGCAACCGTTATTAACCGCTATGCTGGCAACGCTTGTGCTCAGTGAAGCCGTATGTGGCAGACAATGGTTGGGGCTGGTGTTGGGAATTCTGGGCACAGGGATGGTGTTGGCCGGGCGCATGGATAGTACATCTGCGTTGACGGAATTGGCACCGGTACTGCCGGCACTGGGCGCACTGTTTGGCATTACGCTAGGTACGTTGTATCAAAAGCGTTTTTGTCCCCACTTCGACTGGCGCACAGGGGCAGTCGTGCAATTTCTGGCAGCGGCTGCCTTGACCCTGCCGGTTGCCTTGGTGTTTGAAGGCTTCCGGGTGGACTTTACCGGAGAGTTTGTATTTGCCCTCGGCTGGCTGGTCCTGGTGTTGTCGCTCGGCGCAATTAGTCTGCTGAATTATCTAATCCGCTCGGGTAGTGCGGTTAATGTCGCCAGCCTTTTTTATCTGGTGCCGCCGGTAACCGCTTTAATTGCCTGGGGCTTATTCGGTGAGACGCTGTCTATGATGAGTCTGATTGGATTGTTCGTTGCCGTGACCGGGGTTGCTCTGGTGCGAAAGCGCTGACAAATTTGTTTAGAATAGGCCACATCTTGTTGAGGATTGTCTCAAATGCCAGACCGTAATGTCTTTGGAGAGCCACTGGTGCCCTGTTCTTTTGATCCTGTGACAGGATTCTTGAGAGATGGCTGTTGTCGTACCGAAGATTCAGACGTGGGGGCGCATATTGTTTGTGCCGTGATGACGGAGCCATTTCTTGAGTTCAGCTTTCAACAAGGGAATGATCTCAGCACGCCACGACCTCAGTGGCAGTTTCCCGGTTTGGTTGCTGGCGACCAATGGTGTTTGTGTCTCAGCCGCTGGATAGAAGCGCATGCAGCGGGTTGCGCACCGCTTGTTGTTTTAGAAAGTACGCACCTGAATGTGCTTGATCATGTGTCCCTGGATGTGTTGAAACAATATGATCACCGCCCGAATGGCATTGCAGGGTAAAATATGACAAAAGAATTTAATTGCTGGGTTCAATAAAAGTGTTCATTGGAGGTGGTTATGTCTACTTTTAATAACGATGCATTTCTTGCTGCACAGAAAACGGCTGTCGATACGCTCTTGTCTGTAGTGAATACCGCATTGGCTTCCGCAGAGCGCGTTGCAGCGCTTAATCTGCACGCAACCCGAGAAGCTTTTGAAGACATGGCAAGCAATGGCAAGGCGGTGCTCTCGGTAAAGTCGCCGCAGGATGCGATGGCATTGCCAGCCAACATGGCCCAGCCTCATATCGAAAAGGGGGTTGCTTACACCCGTAGCGTTTACGAAATTACCTCGGCAGCGAGGGAAGATGCAACAGCCATCGTTGAAGGCAAGTTTGAAGAATTTAAAAAGAGTATGGCAACCCTGGCCGATAAAATCGCAACAACTTCACCTGTAGGGTCAGAGGTGGCGATTGCTACGCTCAAGTCAGCAGTAGATTCGGCTAACCAGGCGTTTGCCCGTTTTAATGATGCGATGAATCAGTTCAAGGAGCTGACCGAGAACAATGTGGCCTTGGTGGGTAATGCTGCTGTTAAAGCCGTGCCAAAGTCTAAGCGTAGCTAATGCCAAACATTTTTACGTAATACAAAACGCCCCGAAAGGGGCGTTTTGTTTGGTTGTGCTGTTTAGTTAGTCGGCCAGTCCGGCAAATAGTGCGGTGCTGAGGTAACGCTCACCAAATGATGGGATGATCACCACAATACGCTTACCAGCATTCTCAGGGCGCTTAGCCACTTCAAGCGCAGCCCAGAGCGCAGCGCCGGAAGAAATACCCACGAGCAGGCCTTCTTCTTTAGCGGCACGCTTTGCGGTTTCGAATGCGTCTTCGTTCTTCACGCGGATCACTTCGTCGTAAACGCTGGTGTTGAGCACCGGTGGTACAAAACCTGCGCCAATGCCCTGAATCGGGTGTGGGCCCTTCTCGCCGCCGGAGAGGACGGGTGATGCATCAGGCTCAACCGCAATGACTTTAAAGTTCGGGTTGCGTTGTTTAAGGACTTCGCCCACACCGGTAATGGTGCCGCCGGTTCCTACGCCTGAGATCAGGATATCCACCTTGCCATCCGTGTCGCGCCAGATTTCTTCGGCAGTGGTGTTGCGATGGATTTCCGGATTGGCTGGATTCTTGAATTGCTGGAGGATTAGATAGTTCGGGTTGGCCGCGGCCAGATCTTCAGCTTTTTTGATCGCACCACCCATACCTTCAGAGCCTGGCGTCAGAATCAACTCGGCGCCATAGGCGCGGAGTAGGGCACGACGCTCCTTCGACATGGTTTCTGGCATGGTCAGAATCAACTTGTAGCCGCGCGCTGCTGCCACGAAGGCCAGTGCAATGCCCGTGTTGCCGCTGGTGGGCTCAACAATGACCGTATTTGATTTGATAAGACCTGCCTTTTCGGCGGCATCGATCATCGACACGCCGATACGATCCTTAACGCTGTGCGAAGGATTAAAGTACTCCAGCTTGGCAACCACCTCAGCCTTGGCATTTCGGGCCAGGCGGTTAATGCGTACGAGTGGGGTGTTGCCGATTAAAGCGGTGACATCTTTTGCGATCGCCATGAAAAACCTCATAGATTCGAAGTGAATGGGCTGATTATCCGTAAAGTGTCGCTGCGCGACTAGACATGTTTTGCATAAGCTTATGACGGGCGCGACAAAATAGGGTTTGGCAGGGCAGTGGAGCGGTATAATTCGCCAAATCATTTATGACTTCGGGGTTGTTCCATGTGCGGCATAGTCGTTGCAGTTGCTCGTAAAAACATCGTATCGGTGCTGCTCGAAGGTCTGCGCAAACTCGAATACCGGGGTTACGACTCTGCCGGTGTTGCCGTACTGAATGGAGATGGCCTTGTCCGTGTCCGTTCCGCTGGCCGCGTGGCGGATCTGACCGCCGAAACCGAGAAGCAGCATCTGTCTGGTGAAACCGGCATTGCCCATACCCGCTGGGCCACCCATGGCGTTCCCTGTGAGCGTAACGCTCACCCACACATCTCCAATGGCCTGGCTGTCGTCCATAACGGCATCATCGAGAACCACGAAGAATTGCGTGCCGAGCTCAAAGCCGCTGGTTACGCATTCACCTCCGATACTGATACTGAAGTCATTGCCCATCTCGTGCACCAGAACCTCGCCGGTTCACCTGACCTTGTCTCTGCCGTCCGCACTGCATGCACCCGACTCACCGGTGCTTACGCTATTGGCGTAATCCAGCAAGACAACCCGCATACCACCATCGTCGCTCGTGAAGGTTCGCCGCTTGTGCTGGGCCTAGCAGACGATGCAAACTATGCCGCCTCCGACACTGCCGCGCTCCTGCAGGTGACCCGCCGCATGGTCTACCTCGAGAACGGCGATGTCGCCGTCCTCACCCCGGATAGCGTCACGATTACCCGTCAGGACGGCACCCCCGTCACCCGGGAAGAAACCGAATCCCAACTGTCTGCCGATGCCGTAGAACTGGGCACCTATGCCCACTACATGCAAAAAGAAATCTTCGAACAGCCGGGGGCCATCATCAACACCCTCGACATGCTGGGCAGCGCCCAGACCGTTCAGGCCGGTTGGTTCGGCTCTCAAGCCGAAGGCATCTTCAAAGATATAGACCGCATCCTCATCCTGGCCTGCGGCACCAGCTATCACGCCGGCCTAACCGCCCGTTACTGGCTGGAAGGCATTGCCAAACTGCCCGTCTCCGTTGAAGTCGCCAGTGAATACCGCTATCGCGACAGCGTGCCGGATCCGAAGACGCTGGTCATTGCAATATCTCAATCGGGTGAGACTGCAGACACCCTGGCCGCACTCAAGCACGCCCAGGATTTGGGTATGCCTCACACCCTGGCCATCTGTAACGTGCCGGAATCGGCCATCGTTCGTGCCTGTCCGTTGCGCTTCCTGAGCCATGCTGGCCCTGAAATCGGGGTAGCGTCCACCAAAGCCTTCACCACCCAGCTGGCGGCACTCTATGTTCTCACCCTGGTGCTGGCCAAAGTCAAAGGCACCATCAGCCCGGAACACCTGGCCAACCTCGTCTCAGATTTACGCCACCTACCAGCAGCGATTACGGCCGTTCTAGCAACCGAACCCCAGATTAAAGAGTGGGCCAAGCAATTCGCCGACAAACACCATGCCTTATTCCTCGGCCGTGGGGTTCATTACCCCATCGCTCTTGAAGGGGCACTCAAGCTCAAAGAGATCACATACATCCACGCCGAAGCGTATGCTGCCGGCGAACTGAAGCATGGTCCCTTGGCGCTAGTTGATAAAGAGATGCCGGTGATCTCTGTCGCCCCCAACAATCAGCTTCTAGAAAAGCTCAAGAGCAACCTGCAGGAAGTCAAAGCACGGGGTGGAGAACTGTTTGTGCTGGCTGATGCTAACACGGGCTTCCAGTCAGAAGACGGCGTCCACGTGATCACCGTACCGGATCATGCCGGTAGCCTGTCACCCATCGTTCACACGGTGCCGCTACAACTGCTGTCGTATCACACGGCCCTGGCCAAGGGTACGGATGTGGATAAGCCAAGAAACCTCGCTAAGTCGGTGAC
>CAZGHR010000030.1:9961-14231 GCA_964525545.1 uncultured Dechloromonas sp. | reverse complement strand
CGTACCGTATCGGATCGACTCGAGCAGGTGAATGCCATTGTTGAAAAGCCGGATCCGGCCACTGCGCCATCCACACTGGCAGTCGTTGGTCGTTACATCCTATCGGGCCGTATCTTTCATCACCTGGAAAATATCAAACCGGGTGCCGGTGGCGAAATTCAGCTGACGGATGGTATTGCCAGCCTTCTGGGCGAAGAGCAGGTTTTGGCCTATCGCTATGATGGTGTGCGCTACGACTGCGGTTCCAAGCTGGGTTATCTCAAGGCCACCGTTGCGTTGGGTCAGCGTCATCCGGAAGTGGGCTCGGAATTTAGCCAGTACCTCGAATCGATTAAGTAATTTATCGGGTTTTCATAATGCATCATGATCCATCGGTTGCAGAATGTCTTTTTGACCGCTCGGCAATTGATGGGCTTATGGATGAACAGGCGCATTTGTTGAATGCGCGTTACGCAGAGGCTTGCCCCCTGGTGCTCTGCGTCATGACCGGTGCAGTTGTCTATGCCGGTCATTTGCTACCGCGTCTGAACTTTCCGTTAGATCTGGATTATGTGCATGCCAGTCGTTACGATGAAGCGCGAACCGGCGGGGTGCTTCACTGGTTAGTGCGTCCGAGAAAATCCGTGCGCGGTCGGGATGTGTTGCTGCTGGATGACATCCTCGATGAAGGGGTCACCTTGCATGAAATTGCTTTATGGTTAAAGAATGAAGGCGCTCGTAGTGTCGAGATTGCTGTCTTAACCCATAAAGACAAGCCGACCCCACAGCCTTGCCAGCCGGACTATCCCGCATTAAAAACACCGGATCGCTATGTTTATGGTTTCGGGCTCGATGTCGATGGCTTATGGCGTAATGCGAATGGGATCTTCGTGGCAGGTCCGGCATGAGTCAGCAGCCATCAGCGCGTAAACCCACCGCACTTGAAGAACCGCTTGTCGATACCTTGAATCGATGGTCGGCAGAAGCAGCGGATCTTGAAAAGCAGGGTGCTTATGACTGGCTTTGTGGTCGTGTGCGGGCCGATCGCGTCCTGGAGATTGGTTGTGGTTTCGGGCACTCGACAGCCGCTCTGGCAAAGCACGGAAAGACGCTATTTGCCCTGGATAACCGCATGGATTGCCTTGAGGCTGCGCGCGAACGTGTGCCCGATGCCACCTATGGTTTGGCAGATATCCGGCAAGTGCATGAACTGTTGATCAATGATCTTAATGAGTTCGCGCCGCAGGCGATGGTGCTCTGGATAGGCGGTGCGCCCGCAGATGCTTTGCCAAGGGATATCCCTGAGCAATATGCAGTGATGCAATATCGTCTTGCGTTTCAGCAGGCTGCTGTTGCATTGGCCGGGCAGATTGATTCGATCCAGACCATTCATCTGGCTGATCGGACGATGTTGCCCTGGTCGATGAAAGATGCGGGGCGTCAAACCATGATGCAAATGATTGCGACATCGGTCATAGACAGGGCACCATTCAGTGTGAGCCTGCCGAATGTTCAATTTAGAAAATTGTCATTGCCTGCCTCTTCGATTCAGCATGCGATACCGGGTAACATGGTGCCGGTGCTCGGTGAGGCGACACTCGAGCGTATCCAGAGTGCTGCTAGCAGTGTGATTAATTGATTGAGGACCGTATGAATACAACAATTAAGCCGCCCTTGCTGGCGATTATCGGTGGCAGTGGCCTGAATCACCTGCCGATTCTGGAAGGCGCGCATAGACGTTTTGTGCGTACGCCCTATGGTGAGCCATCGTGCCCAATGACACTGGGCACTATTTGTGGGCACCCCATGGTATTTCTTGCGCGACATGGGCAAGGGCACACCATTCAACCGGATCGCATCAATTATCGCGCTAATATTTACGCATTACATTCTCTGGGGGTCACCGGGATTGTTGCTGTTGGATCGGTCGGATCGATACATCCAACCCTGGGCCCCGGTGATCTGGTCATTCCTGATCAGATGATTGATTACACCTGGGGCCGGGCTTCCACGTTTCATGGCACCGAACCCGGTGTCGACATGCATATTGATTTCACCCACCCGTTCTCTGAAGACATTCGTAGCCAACTTTCCGGTGTTGCAGATCTACTTGGCTTTAATGTCCATGAAGGGGGTGTCTATGCCTGCACTCAGGGCCCCCGACTGGAAACAGCCGCCGAGATCCGCCGGTTAGCGGGAGACGGGGCGGATGTGGTGGGTATGACAGGTATGCCAGAAGCCGTACTGGCTCGTGAACTGGGGATCCCCTACGCACAGCTCAATGTTGTAGCCAATTACGCCGCAGGGATTGGTGAAAGCGTTCATGGCATCGAGTTTAGTGCGCTGGGGCCGGTGCTAGAAACTGCAATGTGCAAAGTACGGCTACTGATTGAGACGTTGGTTGGCTGTAAAGTCCCCGAGTAGGGCAAAGCAGGTTTCAGATCTGCAACTGCTCTAAAAGGTCGTTTTCAAGTAACAGCCGGTCACGGCTTTGGGATAGTGCGTGGCCAGAAATCAGAAAGGTATCTTCGGCCCGCTCGCCGAGTGTCGAAATGCGTGCCGTGTGCAACGCGACACCATGTCGGGTGAGTGTTTCGGCGATGGCATGGAGTAACCCGGTGCGGTCGGCGGTACGAATAGATAAAACGTACTGTTGACCACTTTCATCGGGTTCCAGCATCACATCCGGTGCGATTGGGAATGAACGCACCTGACGGGAAATTCTGCCCATGCCCGGCGTTCTTGGTTGAATCTTGCCAAGAAGCACTTCAATCAGATCGTGTTCGATAATTGCGCAGGTTTCACGATCTATGCCGCGATTCGATGCGTCAAGTAGATTGAAGCTATCGAGCGCATAACCATGCTTGGTGGTGTGAATTTTGGCATCCATAATCGAGTAGCCAATCGAACTGAAGTAGCCCGAAAGACGCACAAAAAGGTCGGGCTGATCCGGTGCGTAAACCAGAACCTGAATGCCTTCACTATCTGGATTCGGTCTTGCCCTGACGACGGGCTTGTTCTCGTGTGTTCGATAGTACAGACAGCGTGTATGCCAGGCGATTTCTTCGTCCGTATGCCGGAGGAAATAAACGTCATCAAGCTGTTTCCAGAATTGCGCTTGCACTGAATCGCCCAGAGCAAAGTAGCGCAGATGGGTGAGTGCATCACGCTTGCGTTGTACAACCATGTCGCCCAGCTGATCCGGATCGCCACCTTGAAGCATCTCAAGGCGATTTAGTGCGCTGCGATAAAGCGCTTCCAGCAGGCGCGCCTTCCATGAGTTCCAGACCTTGGGGCTAGTGCCACGAATATCGGCAACGGTTAAGAGATACAGTGCAGTGAGATGGCGCGCATCGCCCACCCGTTTGGCGAAAGCGGCAACGGTTGAAGGGTCAGAAATATCTTCCTTCTGGGCAACGGCTGACATGGTCAGGTGCTCTTTAACGAGCCAGACGATGAGTTCGGTATCCTTTTTGCTCAGACCATGAGACTGGCAAAATACTTCGGCATCAGCCATGCCCAGTTCTGAGTGATCACCGCCGCGACCTTTTGCAATGTCATGAAACAGTGCGGCAAGAACGAGCAGCCAGGGGCGCTCGAATTCGTTCATCAGGCGATGGCAAAATGGGTTTTCATGTGCAAAGTCTTCGCGAACAAAACGGCGGATGTTGCGGACGACTTGAAGAATATGCTGGTCAACGGTAAAGACGTGAAACAGGTCGTGCTGCATCTGACCGACAATCTGGCCGAAAGCAGGAATATATCTACCAAGAATGTCGAACTGGTTCATCAGCCGAAGCGCATGCAGCACACCATTTTTCTGGCGCAGGATCTGGATGAATAGCTGTTTGTTTTCAGATTGCTGTCTGAATTCCCGGTTAATCATCCGGCGCCCGGCATACAGGGCGCGCAATGTTCGTGCGGTCATCTCCTGAACACCACCCTGTTTTTCCATGAGCAGGAAGGTTTCAAGAATGGCAGAGGGGTTGCTCTGGTAAATCAGTGGGTCAACGATATCCAGTTTATGCCCGACCTTCTGGAAACGATCGTTCAGACGTTTAATCTTTTGTTTGCTGGCTGGAGCGAGCCGTTCGCTGATGGATTTCAGAACAATAGTGTTGATCTGGGTGACGCGTTTGGCAATCCGGTAATAGCGTTGCATGAACTGTTCGCTGGCGCGTCGGTTCGCAATATCCGTAAAGCCGAATTGCTGGGCGATTTGTCCCTGAACGTCAAAAAGCAACCGATCTTCAGCGCGACCGGTCAGCAAATGCAATCGAATCCGGAGATC
>CAZGHR010000030.1:0-9861 GCA_964525545.1 uncultured Dechloromonas sp. | reverse complement strand
ATACATTCGTCAATCGTACGCACACTATGGCCAATCGCCAGCCCGATATCCCAGAACTGGCTGATCAGTCGCTCTAACGCAGTTTCGATTTCCGGTGACGGCGGATTTTCGAGCGCAATGAGTACATCGATATCCGAATAGGGATAGAGCTCTCCGCGACCATAGCCACCTACGGCAATCAGGGCAGCTGATTTAGGAAGGTGCGCGGCTTCCCACAGTCGCGTCAGCATCTGATCGACCAGCTGTGATCGACCTGAAAGATAGGCTTTGTGGTCTGGCTGGGCCAGATACTTGGCTGCCAGGTCTTTCTGACCCTGTTGAAGCGTTTCGCGAATCTCGGTCAACAGATTCTGGGTGCCCGCTGTCATGATGAAACCAGATTAAAAGTTCGGACGGGGCGGAGTGCCATCCGAAAGCGTCAGCACTTCAACGCCATCGGCAGTCACCACAATGGTGTGTTCCCATTGCGCAGACAGTGAATGATCCTTGGTCACAATCGTCCAGCCGTCAGCCAATTCTTTAATATCCGCTTTGCCCGCATTGATCATGGGCTCGATTGTGAAAATCATGCCTTCCTGGAGTTTCAGACCAGTGCCGGGTTTCCCATAGTGTAGTACCTGCGGATCTTCGTGGAAGTGCTGGCCGATGCCGTGCCCGCAGAATTCACGTACCACCGAATAGCCGCTCTTCTGGGCGTGCGTCTGAATGGCATGACCAATATCGCCGAGGGTGGCGCCAGGGCGCACAACGTCAATCCCTTTCCAGAGACACTCGTAAGTCACATCGCTCAAGCGCTGGGCAAGCGTAGAAACTTCGCCAACGCTATACATGCGACTTGTATCGCCATACCAGCCGTCCTTAATGACCGTGATATCCAGATTGACCACATCACCCTTTTTTAGCTGTTTGTCACCGGGAATGCCATGGCAGACCTGATGATTAACCGACGTACAAATAGACTTGGGGTAGGGTGTATAGCCGGGTGGCTGGTAATTCAGCGGGGCGGGAATGGTGCCCTGGATGTTCACCATGTAATCGTGACAGAGTTTGTCGAGTTCACCCGTTGTAACGCCTGGTTTAACAAAAGGTGCAATATAATCAAGCACTTCAGATGCGAGCTTGCACGCAATGCGCATTGCGGCGATTTGTTCGGGGGTTTTGATCGTAACGCTCATTTTTAGATTTTTATTCGTAAAAAAGCAGGGCGGGAAGGGTTTTCATAACCGAACACGAAGCATAACCGAGTCGCTCCGCTACAGCCAGCCAAAAAGTGTTTCGAGCTTGCTGCAGTGCGCTGTTTGCTGGTACAATCTGCAAGTTTTCTTAATGAAAACCGGCCGCTAGGCTGAAATCGTCCCGGAACATCCGTTTCGGGGCAAATCCACACACAATGCCGAATTCAGGGTGTTTTTCTCCGGAAAAATCGCAGTCGGTGTTGTGGCGGTTTAACCCTGCAAGGAGTCGTTATGTCGACAATGCGTCAAATGCTGGAAGCTGGCGTCCACTTCGGACACCAAACCCGCTTCTGGAACCCCCGTATGGCCCCCTATATTTTTGGGGCTCGTAACAAGATTCACATCGTTAACCTTGAAAAAACCGTTGCCAAGTACAACGAAGCGATTGCTTTCGTTAAGAAGCTGTCGGCGAACAAGGGTACGGTTCTGTTTGTAAGCACCAAGCGTCAGGCACGTGAAATCGTTGCTGAAGAAGCCGCACGTGCAGGTATGCCTTGGGTTGACCAGCGCTGGTTGGGCGGCATGCTCACCAACTACAAGACGCTGAAGCAATCGATCAAGCGTCTGAAGGACATGGAACAGTCTGTTGAAGATGGTTCATGCGAGAAGCTGACCAAAAAAGAAGCACTGGATTTCAAGCGCGAGCTGGAAAAGCTGCAGAAATCCATTGGCGGCATCAAGAACATGGCAACCCTGCCAGATGCTATTTTCATCATCGACGTCGGCTATCACAAGATTGCCGTGACTGAAGCCAAGAAACTGGGTATTCCAGTCATCGGCGTGGTTGATACCAACCACAGCCCAGAAGGCGTTGATTACATCATTCCAGGTAACGATGACTCGTCACGTGCGATTCGTCTGTATGCCCGCGGTATCGCTGATGCCGTGCTGGAAGGTCGTAGCCAGTCGATCCAGGAAATCGTTGACGCCGCTGGTGGCGACGACGAATTCGTTGAGGTCGAAGAAGAAGTCGCGGGCGAATAACCCGTCACGCCGGACGCCTGGTTCTTTAGGGTTTATCCGGCATGATCGGCCGCCTTCGGGCGGCCGATTTGCAATAAGCAAGCTCTTTGCCTACGGGTGTCCGGGGCAAACAGCGTGAATCAGAGATGAATTAGGAGATAAGCATGGCTGAAATTACCGCAGGAATGGTTAAAGAACTTCGCGAAAAGACCGATGCGCCAATGATGGAGTGCAAAAAGGCACTGACCGAAGCGCAAGGTGACATGGATAAAGCCGAAGAAATTCTGCGCGTTAAGCTGGGTAGTAAGGCTTCGAAGGCTGCAGCCCGTATCGCTGCCGAAGGTATTGTGGGCATCTACATTGCCGCTGATGGCAAGCTTGCCTCGATGGTTGAAGTGAACTGCGAAACCGACTTCGTTGCCAAGAATGATGATTTCCTGGCATTTACAAGCAAGGTTGCCGAACTGGTTGCCACGCAGAATCCGGCTGATGTTGCTGCGTTGTCGGCTTTGCCAATGGATGGTTCGACGGTTGAAGCCGTGCGTGCCGCTCTGGTTGGCAAAATTGGTGAAAACATGTCGATTCGCCGCTTTGTGCGTATCGAAGGTGCCGGCAAGGTTGCTTCGTACATTCACGGTGGTAGCAAGATCGGTGTTCTGGTTGATCTGGTCGGTGGTGATGAAGCGCTGGCTAAAGATCTGGCCATGCACATTGCCGCTAACAAACCTAAATCGCTGGATGCATCGGGTGTTGATGCCTCGTTGATCGAAACCGAGCGCCGTATTGCGACTGAAAAGGCCGCAGAATCCGGCAAGCCAGCTGATATCGTCGCCAAGATGGTTGAAGGTACCGTTCAGAAGTTCCTGAAAGAAGTAACGCTGATGGGTCAGGTTTTCGTGAAGGCTGAAGACGGTAAGCAAACGATCGAGCAACTGCTCAAGCAGAAGAACGCCAGCATCAATGGCTTTACGCTGTACCTGGTGGGTGAAGGCATCGAGAAGAAGGTTGATGACTTTGCTGCTGAAGTGGCTGCCCAACAGGCTGCAGCTGCCGCCAAGAAGTAATTTGTGTCTGTAGGGTCACGCTGTGTGCGTGACCCGCCGGATTCTTGAAGCACGCATCTCTGTATTGAAAGGTTAAATTATGGCAACGCCCAAATACAAACGCATATTGCTCAAGCTGTCCGGAGAAGCATTGATGGGCGATGATGCGTATGGCATCAATCGTCAGACGATCAACGGGATCGTCGCAGAAATTAAAAAAGTCGCTGATCTGGGTGTCCAGATGGGTGTCGTTATCGGCGGCGGCAATATTTTCCGCGGGGTTGCGGCATCCGCCTCGGGCATGGATCGTGCACAAGCCGATTACATGGGCATGCTGGCCACCGTGATGAATAGCCTTGCGTTACAGGATGCCATGCGCATTGCAGGCCTGCCGGTGCGCGTTCAGTCTGCACTCGATATCCAGCAGGTTGTTGAACCCTATGTGCGTGGTAAAGCGATTCGCTACCTGGAGCAGGGCCGCATTGTGATTTTTGCCGCAGGTACCGGAAACCCGTTCTTCACAACCGATACCGCAGCGGCTTTACGGGGTGCTGAAATCGGCGCCGAAATCGTGCTCAAAGCAACCAAGGTCGATGGTATCTATACCGCTGACCCGAAGAAGGATCCAACGGCCACAAAGTACGAAACTATCTCCTTCGATGAAGCAATTCAGAAGGATTTGAAAGTCATGGACGCAACAGCCTTTGCGTTGTGTCGTGACCAGAAGTTGCCAATCAATGTCTTTTCGATTTTCGAGACTGGTGCACTGGAGCGCGTCGTCATGGGCGCAACCGAAGGCACGCTCGTTTATTGCTGATACGTAAGGAAAAGTAACATGAGCGAAATCAAAAAAAATACAGAACAGCGCATGCTCAAGTCGCTGGAAAGCCTGAAGACCGATCTGGGTAAGATCCGTACGGGTCGCGCCCACACGGGTATTCTTGACCACGTGATGGTTGAATACTATGGCTCAATGGTTCCGGTAAACCAGGTGGCAAACGTCACCCTGGTTGATTCGCGCACGCTGGGCGTTCAACCCTTCGAAAAGCCGATGGCTGGCAAGATTGAAAAAGCGATCCGTGATTCGGATCTGGGTCTTAATCCTGCGGCTCAAGGCGAAACGATCCGTGTGCCGATGCCAGCCCTGACCGAAGAGCGTCGTAAGGAGCTGATCAAGCTGGTGAAGGCTGAAGGCGAGAATGGTAAAGTCTCCGTGCGTAATTTGCGTCGTGATGCTAACAACACACTTAAAGACCAACTGAAGAACAAAGAAATCTCGGAAGATGAAGAGCGTCGCTCGCAAGACGATATCCAGAAGCTCACGGATAAGTTCGTTGCGGATATCGACAAGCTGCTCGCAGATAAAGAAAAAGAACTGCTTCAGATCTAACGGTTACAAGTGAGCCTCATCACCCGCTGGTTCAAAAGACAGGCTCAGCCCCAGGCTGAGCCTTCTGTCCTTGATGGCGTCTGCCCGCGCCATATCGCCATTATTATGGATGGCAATGGACGATGGGCTAAACGACGTTTGCTGCCACGTGTTGCGGGTCATCGCCAGGGTGTCGAAACGGTTCGTAGTACGGTCCGTCGTTGCCTGGAAATGGGTGTTGAACATCTGACCCTTTTTGCGTTCAGTTCTGAAAACTGGCGTCGACCGCCTGAAGAGGTTACCTTGCTGATGCAGTTGTTCATGCGTGCGCTTGAACAGGAAGTCGGCAAGCTCAACGAGCACGGAATTCGTTTACGTGTCGTGGGAGATCGCTCACGCTTTGCACCAGAACTACAGACCATGATTGCGCAGGCGGAGTCGATCACGGCATCGAATACCCGTATGACACTCCATGTATGCGCTAACTATGGTGGGCGTTGGGATATTGCCCAGGCCATTAACCGCCTGGTGCTAGCGCAGCCTGAACGGGCCGGGGAATTTGTCGAGCAGGATCTTGAGCCTTACCTCTGTTTTGCCGGCGTCCCAGAACCTGATCTTTTTATACGAACGGGCGGGGAAGAGCGCATTTCCAATTTCCTACTCTGGCAATTGGCATACTCGGAGCTCTACTTCACGCCTATTCTTTGGCCTGAGTTTGGTGAAGAAGCTTTTGTCACTGCCATACGTTCATTCCAGAAGCGCCAGAGACGTTTCGGGCAGACGGGTGATCAGATCGAAGCCGCACAACGTGCTGCGATCCAGAGCCCCGGCACCGCTGCTAAGGAAGGTAACTCATCATGTTAATGACGCGTATTAAAACAGCCACCGTCCTTCTGGCACTGGTATTGCTCGTATTGTTTGTATTGCCTGGTTGGACCTGGGTCGTGTTTGCTTCATTGCTTTCCGGGCTGGGCTTCTGGGAATGGTTGCGCATGACACCCACACCCTATGCATCACCGGTGGCACGCATACTGTTGGCACTGTTGTTCGGCAATATACTGGCCGCCATTGCCTTGGTTGCGCCGGTATTCTGGATGGCCTGGTTAACAGGCATCAGCTTGCTTGTCGCCAGCGTTTTCTGGTTGCTGATTGTGCCCTTGTGGTTGGTTAAGCGCTGGGAACTGCGCCAGCCGGTCCTCCATTTCTTGGTGGGGATCGTGTTGCTCGTGCCCGCCTGGTGCGCGCTGGTATCCATGAAATCGGTGCCGCCAGAACCCTGGTTGTTGCTTGCCACCATGGCCGTGCCCTGGATCGCTGACATTGGCGCGTACTTTTCTGGGAAACAGTTTGGTAAGCGCAAACTTGCCCCCGCGATTAGCCCGGGTAAAACCTGGGAAGGTGTTGCAGGTGCGGCCGTATGCATGTTGATTTACGCTGTTGCCCTAAATCAGATCGGTGGTATTTTTACCGCACTGTCCTTGCCGGTGCTGCTGCTGTTACTGGTGCTTTCAGTCACGGGTGATTTGTTCGAGTCCCTGATGAAACGTCAGGCCGGCATTAAGGATAGCTCTCAGTTATTGCCGGGTCATGGTGGTGTGCTCGATCGCATCGACAGTCAATTGTCTGTGTTGCCGGTCGCCTTGCTGATGATCATCATTGCCGTTGGGCACTAAAAGAGTCTCATGCAGCAGCGCGTTGTCGTCCTTGGCTCTACGGGCTCTATCGGCCAGAGCACCCTCGATGTCATCGCACGGCATCCTGAACGCTATCGTGTCTATGCCTTGGCAGCATTGCGACAAATTGATTTGCTCGAAAGCCAGATAGAACGATTCAAACCGGCAGTCGTCGTCGTGGTTGATCCGGTTGCCGCTGAGCAATTGCAGGCGCGTCTCAAATCAAAGGGCGTTCCGGTACAGGTTCACACGGGTGCAGAGGCGCTGATCAAGCTCGTACAAAGCCCGGAAATTGATACGGTCATGGCGGCCATTGTCGGTGCTGCCGGTTTGCCATCGGCGCTTGCCGCAGCCGAAGCCGGAAAGCGTGTGCTGCTGGCTAATAAAGAAGCCCTTGTCATGGCGGGTCCGGTTTTCATGGAGGCGGTACGCCGATCGGGTGCCGTGCTCTTGCCCATTGATAGTGAGCACAATGCAATATTTCAGTCACTGCCACCAGGCTACGCCGCAAATCCAGCAGCGCATGGGGTGAGCCATATTGTGCTCACGGCATCGGGTGGTCCATTCCGTGGCTATAAAAAAGAGCATCTGACAGAAGTCACACCGGAGCAGGCAGTCAGCCATCCTAAATGGTCGATGGGTCCGAAAATCTCTGTGGATTCGGCGACGCTCATGAACAAAGGTCTTGAAGTCATCGAGGCCCATTTTCTGTTCGGGCTGCCCGCCGATAAGATCAAAGTGGTGGTTCATCCGCAGAGTACGATTCATTCCCTGGTTCAGTATGTGGATGGTTCGGTCATAGCAGAACTGGGTGAGCCCGACATGCGGACGCCGATTGCCCATGCACTGGCCTGGCCAGAACGGATTCAATCCGGGGTCAGCGTCCTGGATCTTGTTGCCTGTGGCCAATTCGACTTTGCCGAGCCTGACCTTGAGGCCTTCCCCTGTTTGTCGCTAGCCTTTGAGGCACTGCAGCGGGGTGGGTCTGCCCCGGCTGTGCTGAATGCGGCAAATGAGGTTGCGGTTGCCGCTTTCCTGGACAAGAAAATCGCGTTCCTGGCGATCCCGGATGTCATTCGTCAAACCCTCGCCGCAATCTCTGATTGCCCGCTGACAGATCTGGATTCGGTACTTGATGTTGATCGAAAAGCGCGGCGTTATGCGGAGTCACTGGTGGGTGTGGCCTGATGAATGTCATTAATTCTATCTGGGGCTTTATCCTTGCCATTGGCCTGCTTGTAACGATTCATGAGCTGGGTCATTACCTCGTCATGCGCTGGTGCGGTGTGCGTGTTTTACGCTTCGCGTTTGGCTTTGGCAAAACTCTCTGGTCTCGTAAGGATAAGTCCGGCACTGAATGGGCAATTTGCCTTTGGCCATTAGGGGGTTACGTCAAACCGCTTGATACCCGGGAGGCATCCGGCTTATCTGCCGAACTCCGGTCACAGGCTTTTGATACCCAACCCGTTTCCAAACGCATCGCCATGGTTGCGGCGGGTCCTTTAGCGAATTTCCTGCTGGCGTTGCTGCTGTACTGGGTTGTTTTTCTCAACGGTATTAGCGAATGGCGACCTATACTGGCCGCACCAGCGCCTGATACGCCGGCAGCTGTTGCGGGCATCCAGGCGGGTGATATGGTGACCCGGGTTGATGGTCACGCGGTTGAAACCTGGTCGGCGGCGCAGTGGCAATTGATACAGGTTTTCGGCAAAGAGCCTACCGTAACCCTTGCCGTGATTGCCACTGAGCAGGGTACGCCGGCGACTGGGGCCAAAGACCGTGGGGTTGAGCTGAAATTCCCAACGGATGTCGCATTGGGCCCCACCTTATTGAGTAGCCTTGGTCTAAAGCTGGCTAGTCCGCCTTTGGCACCGGTTGTCGGTCAGGTGCAAGCAGACAGTGCGGCGGCGAGAGCAGGGATGTTGCCTGGCGACCAGATTAAGCAGATTAACGGTCTTGCCGTTACGGATTGGTTCGAATTCGTGCAGAAAGTTCGGGCGCATCCTGATCAAACCCTCACGGTTGCCATTGAACGTCAGGGACAGCACCTGTCTTTAGCATTGACGCCTGTACCGCTAGAAGAACAGGGTCAGGTGATTGGCCGGGCAGGGGTTTCACCCCAACCTGGCCCTATTCCAACGGCCTATAAATTTCATCAATCGCTGAATCCGGGTGAGGCACTGGCTGCGGCAGTGACTGAAACCTATGAGAAGAGCCGGTTTACCCTTGTTATGCTGGGACAGATGATTGTCGGTAAAGCGTCGCTGGATAACCTATCGGGGCCAATCAGCATTGCTTCGGCGGCGGGACAGACAGTTCGCATCGGTCTGGAGGCGTTTTTACGGTTTCTGGCCATCGTCAGCCTGTCCCTGGGGGTGATCAACCTGTTACCGTTGCCTCTCCTAGATGGGGGGCACTTGCTGTATTATTTCGTTGAGATTCTGACTGGAAAACCCGTTTCGGCCGAGCGTCAGGCCTTGTTTCAGCGTTTTGGTGTTGTTTTGCTTGGATCGCTGATGTTTATTGCAGTTTTCAACGACTTACAGCGACTATTTAACTGGTAATCGGATGTCTCAGAAGTATCGCCTCTCTCGCAAACCCGGTTTATTGAAGCAGCGACTTTTTGCCGCCTGCTTCAGCGGGCTACTTTCAGTGTCAGCTGCTGGAACGTCGTGGGCTCAGACGCAGCATGAAACCGAAGCGTTTCGACCTTTCGTAGTGCGTGATATCCGTATTGAAGGGCTCCAGCGTACCGAGCCCGGGACAGTCTTTACCTATTTACCGATTAAAGTCGGTGAAACAGTCGACGCGCAAAAGATTACTGAGGCCATTCGAGCGCTGTATGCCACGGGTTTTTTCAAAGACGTCCGTATTGAAGCAGTGGGTAACGAACTCATCGTTAGCATTGCCGAGCGGCCAGCGATTGCCTCGATCACTTTCGAAGGCATGAAAGAGTTTGAGAAAGACGTAGTTTTGAAGTCGCTTAAGGAAGTGGGTCTCGCCGATTCACGGATTTTTGACCGTTCTGTACTGGAACGGGCAGAGCAAGAACTCAAGCGTCAGTACCTGTCTCGCGGTAAATATGCCGTACAGATCACCACAACGGTCACACCGCTCGAACGTAATCGGGTGGCCATCAACTTTGCCATCAGCGAAGGCGACACGGCTAAAATCCGCGAAATCAATATCATTGGTGCGAAGGCTTATCCAGAGAGCGAGTTGCTCGATCTCTTCGAACAGTCAACGCCCACCTGGATGTCCTGGTACACCAAGAGTGACCAGTACTCCCGCCAGAAGCTCACGGCCGATCTGGAAAAGCTCCGCTCGTTCTATCAGGATCGGGGCTACCTGGATTATGCAATCGATACGACACAGGTATCGATCAGTCCTGATAAAGAGAATATCTATCTGACGATTACCCAGAGTGAAGGCAATCGTTATCTGATCAGCAGCGTTAAGGTTGTGGGTGAGTTTATTGTCCCCGAAGAAGATATCCGTAAACTGATTAAGATCGCCCCAGGTCAGGATTTCTCACGCGAAAAAGTGAACCAGACCATTAAGGCAATTACCGAGCGTCT
>CAZGHR010000029.1:5413-14274 GCA_964525545.1 uncultured Dechloromonas sp. | reverse complement strand
GCCGACCTATGGGTTATGAATCCATCGCTCTAACCGTCTGAGCTACATCACCGCACAAGGGGCGTAATTTTAATCGCCCACCTATGCTTCGTCAAGCCAAAACCCCGTCTGACCAAGGCCAAGTGTATAATTTGCCTTGATTTTTACCGCTTTTCACGACACTTCTGGCATGACACAACCCGCATCCGACCTGAATTCGCCCAAGACTACTGATAGCGCTGCCCCTAATGGCCCTAAAAAGGTGTTCATCAAAACCTTTGGTTGCCAGATGAACGAGTACGACTCGGACAAGATGGTGGACGTACTCTCCGATAGCGAGGGTATGGTTAAAACGGATCGGCCGGAAGATGCCGATGTGATTTTGTTTAACACCTGCTCCGTCCGCGAGAAGGCTCAGGAAAAGGTATTCCACGATCTGGGGCGCGTACGCCACCTGAAAGAAAAGAACCCGAACCTGGTGATTGGTGTGGGTGGCTGCGTGGCCTCGCAAGAAGGTGGCGAGATTGTGAAACGCGCACCCTTTGTAGACGTTGTATTTGGCCCGCAAACCCTGCATCGGTTACCAACCCTGATTGCCGAGCGCCGTAATACCGGCAAGGCTGCCGTAGATATCTCTTTCCCGGAGATCGAGAAGTTTGACGCCATGCCCCCGGCACGCACCGAGGGTGCCAGTGCTTTTGTCTCCATTATGGAAGGCTGCTCCAAGTACTGCAGCTTCTGTATCGTGCCTTATACCCGGGGCGAAGAAGTCTCACGGCCGTTTGCCGATATTCTGGTGGAGATTGCCGAGCTGGCTGCACAGGGTGTCAAGGAAGTGACGCTGCTTGGCCAGAACGTGAATGCCTATCGGGGTGAGATGGATGATGCCGGCACGATTGCCGATCTGGCGGATCTGATTGAAACCATTGCCGAGATGCCGCAGATAGAGCGCATCCGCTACACCACCTCGCACCCACGCGAGATGACGCCGAAGCTGATTGAGATGTATGCCCGCGTGCCAAAGCTCGTGTCGCACCTGCATTTGCCGGTACAAGCAGGGTCAGACCGAGTACTGGTGGCCATGAAGCGCGGCTATACGGGTCTGGAATACAAGTCGGTGATTCGCAAACTGCGCGCGGCGCGCCCCGATTTGTCGCTTTCGTCTGACTTTATCGTGGGCTTTCCCGGTGAAACGGCCGAAGACTTTGAAAAGACGATGGCACTGATTGAGGAAGTAGGCTTTGATTACTCTTTCAGTTTTCTTTACAGCAGCCGCCCTGGCACCCCGGCCGCTGAGCTATCGGATGACACGCCCGCCGAGGTAAAGTCGGAACGATTGACCCGACTTCAAGCAAAGATCGAAGAACAAGCCCAAGCGATTAGCCAATCGATGGTGGGATCGGTGCAGCGCGTGTTGGTCGAAAGTCTTTCGCGCAAAGATGCCAATGAGCTGGCCGGTCGCACAGATAACAACCGGATTGTTAATTTTGTGGGCAACCCGCGCTTGATTAATCAGTTTGTGGACGTACGTATTACCGAGTCGCTGGCACATACGCTACGCGGCGAGATTGTTCTAAAGGATGACGCTTGAGCACACGTACGTTAGAGTTTTCATTGGAGCCGGTGGATAACCACCTGTTGGCCAGCCTGTGCGGCCCGCTTGATGAAAACCTGCATCAGATCGAACAAGCGTGTGATGTCAGCATCGCCCGCCGCAGCGCACATTTCCGTATTCAGGGCACAGGCACCAGCCGCGAACGTGCCGCCCGGGCCGTGCGCTTCTTCTATGATCTGGCCAGCCAGAGTAAAGAGGCGCTTAGTGTGGATGATATCCAGCTGGGCCTCATTGAACTGCGCCAGAACCCAGCCCATCAGCCGGCCGCCAAGATTGCGCGGGAAGATGCCGATCTGGGCGTAGGCGATGCACCCGTTCTGATGACCAAGCGTGCCGATCTGCATGGCCGCACACCACGCCAGGTCGAATACCTGAAGAATATTCAGAGCCATGACATTACCTTCGGCATTGGGCCGGCCGGTACTGGCAAAACCTTTCTAGCCGTGGCCTGTGCGGTAGACGCGTTCGAGCGTGAGCATGTGCAACGTATTATTCTGACCCGGCCCGCCGTGGAGGCTGGCGAACGTCTGGGCTTTCTGCCCGGCGATCTATCGCAAAAGGTAGACCCTTACCTGCGCCCGCTTTACGACGCCCTGTATGACCTGATGGGGTTTGAAAAAGTCACCAAGCTCTTTGAAAAAGGCATGCTCGAAGTAGCCCCACTGGCTTTTATGCGCGGCCGCACACTGAACAACGCTTTTATCATTCTGGACGAAGCCCAGAACACCTCACCGGAACAGATGAAGATGTTCCTCACCCGAATTGGCATTGGCGCCAAAGCGGTCATTACCGGCGACCCGACTCAGGTTGATTTGCCGCGGGGTCAAAAGAGTGGCCTGGCTGAAGCCACAACGATTCTGCGTGACGTGCGCGGCATTGGCGTGACCCACTTCTTAAAAGAAGACGTGGTACGCCACCCACTGGTTGCACGGATTGTGGCGGCCTATGAAGCGCATCAGCCGCAAAACAGTTAAGCTAGCGCTATGAACGATTCTGCCAACCTGAGCAAACCGGCCCGTCGACTGGATCTGACGGTGCAACTGGTGTGCTCTGACGATTTGCGCAAGCAAATCCCGGATCGCAAGCTGCTACGCAAATGGGCTAAGGCGGTTTATGGTGACGCCGCCACCGTGACCATGCGTTTTGTCGATGCCGAAGAGAGCCAACATTTGAATGGCACGTATCGCGGCAAAGACAAACCAACCAATGTGCTGTCTTTCCCCTATGAAGATGAACCGCTCATGGGCGATATCGTTTTTTGCCCAACGGTCATTTATGCCGAAGCAAAAGCACAGAACAAAACTATTCCTGCCCATATGGCACACCTGGTGGTTCATGGCATGTTGCATCTGATGGGATACGACCATCTCAATGATCGCGACGCCAAAGAAATGGAATCGCTGGAAACAGAAATTTTGGCTGATCTGGGCTTTGCCGACCCGTACGCATAAGCACTAATGGACCCCTCGCCTTCGCCCGCCCGGGCAACTCCGGGCAACAGCCTGACCCAACTCATCGACCGATTTTCCACAATGCTCCTGCGAGAGCCGGATGATCGCAGCGAGCTGCTGAAGCTTCTGCACGGTGCCCATGAACGCAACCTGGTCGACGCCGAGGCGCTGACGATTATTGAAGGCGCGCTCACGGTTTCCGAAATGACCGTGCGCGACATCATGGTGCCACGCCAGCAGATGCACACCCTGTCTGCGACACAGCCTCTGGCACAAACCATACGCAAGGTCATCGATTCGGGGCACTCGCGCCTACCCGTGATTGGTGAAGAAGACGATGATGTTCGAGGCATCATCCTGGCTAAAGATTTACTTCGATCGATCGGCAACAGCAATTTCCGCCTGGAAGACTGGCTGCGCCCGGCGATGTTTATTCCCGAATCCAAGCCTTTGAATGTGCTGCTCCGTGAGTTCCGCATCAGTCATACGCATATGGCACTGGTGATTGACGAATTCGGCAGTCTCGCCGGGTTAGTAACGATTGAGGACGTGCTGGAAGAAATCGTCGGCGAGATTGAAGATGAACATGACCAGGCACAACTGGATACCGACATTCAGCTCGACGCCAGCGGCCGCTATCGGGTCAAAGCGCAAACCCCGGTTGATCGCTTTAACGAAGCTTTTAGCACGCAGTTCGATGATCAGGATGCGCATACGTTGGGCGGCCAAATTGTCCACTATCTGGGACGGGTGCCACGCCGTAACGAAAGCGTGGAACTCAACGGATTGCTCTTCCGTGTGATCCGTGCAGACAACCGGCGTCTTTACAGCCTCATGGTCGAAGTGCTCGAACCGCCGGCAAACAACGAGAACACCCAGCAGGAAGAACTCCACAACGGAGATGATGCCTGATGCGCTGGAAGCCGGACTTCAGACGCCTATCTCGCTATGCCCAGGCCTTTGGCTGGGGCTTTCTGGGCGTTGCGGCTTTTGCGCCATTTGCCTTGTGGCCCTTGGGCATCATCTGCTGGGCAGCACTGTATCTGTTGTTGCGCGGCGCACACGATAAACGTCAGGCTGCGGGCATCGGTTTCTCTTTCGGCCTTGGCCAGTTTTTAACGGGCGTGTCCTGGGTCTATGTCAGCATGCACGATATTGGCGGTATGCCGGTCTTGTTAGCTCTGCTTGCAACAGCGCTGTTTGCTGTTTACCTGGCAATTTACCCATTACTTGCTGGCGCCGGGTTTACGCTCTGCCTGGCAGGGCGCAGTGACCTCCATGCCCCTAGCGCAACGCGCCTGGATAGCGGGCTATTTAAACCCTTATTGTTTGCCGCCTGCTGGCTATTGACGGAATGGTTGCGCGGGACGCTATTCACGGGATTCCCCTGGTTAAACCTGGGTTACAGCCAGGCACCGCCAAGCCCACTCGCTAGCTACGCCCCCATCATTGGCGGCTATGGTCTGACTTTTATGGCGGCGTGGATTGCTGGCCTGAGCGGAGAGCTTTGGTTGCGCCTGCGCAATGCCGGCTGGCGCCTTTCCTCTACCCTGAACCCACAATCATTAGTGATTGCTGCGCTGTTCATGAGCGGTGTCGGTCTACAACAAATAGCATGGACCAAACCGGAAGGCACCCCCCTGAAAGTCTCTTTGCTTCAGGGTAACGTACCGCAATCCATGAAGTGGCAGCCCGAACAATATGTACAAACCCTGCTCACCTATTTCCAGCTCGCGCGTGCCAACCCCGCTACACTGATCGTACTGCCGGAAACAGCGATTCCTTCGCTGTTATCCGAAGCCCCGGCAGAGTTTCTGCAGGATCTGCAACGTATTGGCCAGGAGCAACGGGGCAACATACTGATGGGCGTACCGACCGGCGAAACCGGTAAAGACCGCAGCTGGTACGCTAACAGTGCCGTCTCCATGGGGGTTGATCCACTTCAGGTTTATAACAAAGTGCATCTGGTGCCCTTTGGCGAAATTACCCCACCGGGTTTTGGCTGGTTTTTAAAACTTATCAACATGCCATTGCCTAACTTCACGGCAGGTGAAGCCAATCAATCGCTGATGCAGCTCAGCCACCAGCAGATCGCCGTCAACATATGCTACGAAGATATCTTTGGGGCTGAGATTGCCCAGCGGGCAGACGATGCAACGCTGATGGTGAATATGTCGAACACGGCCTGGTTTGGCGATTCTTTAGCACAACCCCAACACTTGCAAATTGCCCAAATCCGTGCCCTGGAGAATGGTCGCCCCATGCTGCGCGCCACCAATACCGGCATGACTGCGGTGATCGGGCCCCAGGGAGAACGACAGGCCGTTCTATCAGCCTTTACCCGCAACGCGCTCGTTGCCAGCGTACAAGGCATGCGGGGTAAAACGCCCTACCAACGATGGCTGGACTGGCCAATTGTCGGCCTTTCTCTCGCTATTCTGGGCTGGAGCCTCTTGACCCGTCGCCGCCACGCAGTCTGAAGGCAAGAACACTGCTGCTATCCGGCTGAAAAACCCGTAAAATCTGGGGTTTCGATCGGGCGCGCCCTTGCGCCCACATTACTCGAGACGGAATGCAAAACATGCTGACCTTTCAGGACGTAATTCTGCGCTTGCAGGAATTCTGGAACCGCCAGGGCTGTGTCCTGCTGCAACCCTATGATATTGAAGTAGGCGCTGGTACTTTTCATACCGCCACCTTCTTACGCGCCATTGGCCCCGAGCCCTGGAACGCTGCTTACGTGCAACCCTCGCGCCGCCCTAAAGATGGCCGCTATGGTGAGAACCCGAACCGTCTGCAGCACTATTACCAGTATCAGGTAGTGCTAAAGCCGTCGCCGGCCAACATTATGGATCTGTACATCGATTCGCTGCGCGCGCTGGGCATCAATACGGAAGAACACGATATCCGCTTTGTGGAAGACGACTGGGAATCACCCACACTGGGCGCCTGGGGTCTAGGTTGGGAAGTCTGGCTAGATGGCATGGAAGTGACGCAGTTCACTTACTTCCAGGAAGTTGGTTCACTCACCTGCAAACCGGTGCTGGGTGAAATTACCTATGGTCTGGAACGCTTGGCTATGTACCTTCAGGGCGTAGAAAACGTTTATGACCTGGTCTGGGCTAAGAACGGCGACAACATCGTCACCTATGGTGATGTGTTCCACCAGAACGAAGTGGAACAATCGACCTACAACTTTGAACACGCACAAGTGGATATGCTGTTCCGCCACTTCTCGGATCACGAAGCTGAAGCCAAGCGTCTCATGGAGATTGGTCTGCCCCTGCCTGCCTTCGAACAAGTGATGAAGTGTTCGCACAACTTCAACATGCTCGATGCCCGTGGCGCCATTTCGGTGACCGAACGCGCTGCCTATATCGGCCGTGTGCGGGCACTAGCCCGTCAGGTGGCACAGGCTTATTACGATAGCCGCGAAGCGCTGGGCTTCCCGATGTGCGGCACCGCAACTCAGAAGGAGGCCGTGTGATGAATCAGGCCAAACATGCGCCACTGCTCGTTGAGCTGCTGACCGAAGAGCTCCCGCCCAAAGCGCTCGCCCGCTTTGGTGAAGTTTTCTCTGCTGGTGTGTTCGCCGGTCTGGTTCAGAAGAAGCTTGTTGCGGACAACGCGTCTTATCAGTGGTTCGCGACACCTCGCCGTCTGGCGGTATTGGTTCCAGACGTGCTGTCGTTGGCGCCGGATCAGGAAGTCGAAGAGAAGCTGATGCCGGTCAGCGTGGCTTTGGGCGCCGATGGCAACCCATCACCCGCTTTGCTGAAGAAGCTGGAAGCCAAGGGCATTGCCGCCAGTGAACTGCCAAAATTTACGAAGCGTCTGGACGGCAAATCCGAAACGTTCTTCTACACCATGCAAGTGGCCGGCGCCCACCTCGGCAACGTGCTTTCCGGCATTGTCGCTGACGCGCTGAAAAAGCTCCCCATTCCGAAGATGATGCGTTGGGGCGATTCGGACGTGCAGTTCGTTCGACCCGTGCATGGCTTGATCCAGCTGCATGGCGATCAGCTCGTACCAGGTGACGTGCTCGGCCTGCAATCTCGCCAACAGACACTGGGGCACCGCTTCCTTTCGAAGGGTCTGATCACGATCCCGCACGCGGATGATTACGCCGAAACCTTGCGCAACGAAGGCAAAGTGGTAGCGGATTACGCTGAACGCCGTGGCACCATTGGTGCCCAGCTTGCCGCCAAGGCGGAAGCACTCGGTGCGCAAATCAACCAGGCCGAAGGCCTGCTCGACGAGGTCACCGCGTTGGTTGAATGGCCGGTCATTTACGTCGGCGAGTTCGAACCAGAGTTTCTGGAAGTGCCGCAGGAATGTCTGATTCTGACCATGCAACAGAACCAGAAATACTTCCCGCTGCTCGATGGCTCCGGCAAGCTGCGCAACCAATTCCTGATTGTGTCGAATATGCAGGTGGCCGATCCTAAGCACATCATCGGTGGCAACCAGCGCGTTGTGCGTCCACGTTTGTCGGATGCCCGCTTCTTCTTCACGCAAGACCGCAAGGAACCGCTTGCTTCGCGTATCGCCAAGCTGGGCAACGTGGTCTATCACAACAAACTGGGCACGCAGCTCGATCGTCTGTTGCGCGTTCAGAATCTGGCCACGCAAATTGGCAACGCGATTGGCGCCGACACCACACACGTTGCACGTGCCGCTGAGCTGGCCAAGGCTGACCTCGTGACCGATATGGTTGGTGAGTTCCCGGAGCTGCAAGGCATCATGGGCCGCTACTACGCCAAGCATGATGGCGAAGCCAACGATGTGGCCGAAGCTATTGCCGATCACTACCGCCCTCGCTTTGCCGGTGATGAATTGCCGAGCAACAACGTCGGTTGTGCCGTCGCACTGGCCGACAAGCTGGATACTCTGGTGGCTTTCTTTGGCATCGGTGAAAAACCGACTGGCGACCGAGACCCCTTTGGTTTGCGTCGCGCCGCACTGGGCGTATTGCGCCTCCTGATGGAACGCCAACTGCCGCTCGAATTGCCACAACTGATTCAGTGGTCGGCCGGCACCTTCCCGGCGGGCACCCTGCAGGCCGATTTCGAACCGGCACTCCTGGGTTTCATTACAGACCGTCTGCGTAACCTGCTCAAGGACCAGGGCGAACCTCAGGATGTCGTCGAAGCCGTCCTTGGCATCAACCCGGCACGTATCGATCGTGTGCCAGCACGCCTGGCTGCCGTACGCGAATTCTCGGCCCAGCCAGACGCGCTGGCATTGGCTGCCGCTAATAAGCGTATTGGCAATCTGCTCAAGAAGGTCGAGGACATTCAGGCGCTCGGTGTGCCGAGCGCCGCGCTGTTAACAGAAGCCCCGGAAAAGGCGCTGTTTGATCAGGTCACCGCCCTCGCACCCGCGGTTGCCGATGCGATGCGTGCCGAGGCCTATACCGATGCGCTGATGGCCCTGGCTAAAGTACGCGCCAGCGTCGATGCCTTCTTCGAAGATGTGATGGTGATGGCAGAAGACGCCAAAGTTCGTCAGAACCGCCTGGCTTTGCTTAAGACACTCTCTGACCAGATGAACGCCGTGGCGGACATCGCTCGCCTGGCTGTTTGAACGGACACATCATGAAGCTGATTATTCTCGATCGGGATGGCGTTATCAACGTCGATTCGGCGCTGTACATCAAATCCCCCGCCGAATGGAAACCGATCGAGGGCAGCCTCGAAGCCATCGCCCGCCTGAATCAATCGGGCTATCGTGTCGTGGTTGCAACCAATCAATCTGGTATCGGCCGAGGGCTGTTTGATATGGATACGCTCAATGCCATGCACGAGAAAATGCAC
>CAZGHR010000029.1:0-5313 GCA_964525545.1 uncultured Dechloromonas sp. | reverse complement strand
GTGACTGCACTACGCTCTACCCTGTTTACACTCATCCTCGCCGCCTGGACCATGTTCTGCGGTACGCTGGTTTTGTGTACCTACGTATTGCCGGAAGCGCCTCGCTTCAAAAGTTGTTATGCCATTTGTCAGATGTGGCGCTACGGCTTTATGGCCATGTGCCAGTTAATTCTCGGTATACGATGCCAGATCCAGGGGCATGAAAACATCAGTCCAACTCCCGCGATTTATCTGGTGAAGCACCAATCTGCCTGGGAAACGATCGCCCTCCAGATTTGGACACCCCCCGCCATTTTTGTGCTCAAACGTGAACTGCTGGCCATCCCATTCTTTGGCTGGGCGCTTTGGGGGCTTCGCATGATCTGGATCGACCGTAGCGCGGGAAAAGCCGCCCTGGAAAAGATTGTGACCCAAGGTCAAAAACGTCTCGGTCAGGGGCTATCCATCATCATCTTTCCCGAAGGCACGCGTGTTGCCCCCGGCAAAATGGGTAAATTCAAGCTCGGCGGCGCACGCCTGGCAACACGTACCGGCACACCTGTCATCCCTGTTGCCCACAATGCAGGGGAGCTCTGGCCCAGGAATGCCTTCATCAAGAAATCCGGCACCATTACGGTACATTTCGGCCCGGCTATTGACCCAGCAGGCCTAACAGACAGCGAACTAAACGAACGGGTAGAAACCTGGATTCGAGAGGCTATGCGTGAACTTCCTCCTGTTCGGCACTAAACCCAAGCCCAGCGAACAGGAACACAGCGTCACCCTGTCTGACCGCATTCTTCCTTACACGATCAAGCGCAGCCCACGACGCAGACTCAGCATGACCATTGATCATCGCGGCCTGCGCGTTCTTGGCCCGATGAACTTGTCGTTACGCCAGTCAGAGTCGCTCATCCTAACGCACGAGGCCTGGGTGATTCAGAAACTGGATGAATGGCGGTCCGAACGTTTCAACAGCAGCTGGTCGATTCATGGCGACATACCGCTGCCGATTTTTGGCGTGCCTTATGTCGTTCGGACGGCACATCACAGTGCGCGCAGCGCCCGGATCGAGCACCTGGAAAACTCGCTGCTATTACACAGCTCGGATCCAGACCATACAGCACGTAATCATAAGGCGCTTGTTAAGTGGTTACGCCATGAAGCGCTGGCGCACTTCGAATCGCGTATCAATGAATTGGCGCCCCGCATGGGTGTGAACGTCACTGCGCTATCACTGTCTCAGGCCAGAACGCGGTGGGGTAGTTGCACCAGCAATGGCCACATTCGTTTGAACTGGCGTCTCGTTCACCTACCGCATGACCTGGTGGAGTATGTGATTGTTCATGAGCTGGCGCATCTGAAGGAAATGAATCACAGTCCGCGTTTCTGGGCCGTAGTTGAATCCATTTATCCCGAACACAAAGCCGCACGGCAGGCCTTGCGCAGCCGTATCGCTACACTGCCAATCATTGATCTTGCCTGATTAACGCATAACCTGATCTTGTGTTGCCAGCTCCGCCACAATGTCTTCACGAACGATATTGATGGCCGCGCGTAAATCATAGTACGCACTTCGGTTACCGGTAGGCACCCATAGCTCGCGAACCTTGTCTTTCAGCTGGTCAATGCGATACAGCATGTCTGCTTTAACGCCACCCGTTTCTTGCCGCACCAGGGAAATTTCGGTTTCAATCATCCGAAGTTCGTTATAACAGGACTCGATACTCAACACGGCATGCGTTTTACGATAGCTTGGCCAGAAACCAATCACCGGAATAACGATGGCGCCAACGGCAATTAAATAGAACCAGACTTCATCAAACAGGCTGGCCATCCAGAATGGAACATACCCCCAGAGAAAGGGCGAGCCCTCCTTGAAATAACGTCGTGCGACATCGCTTTCAGGAATTCTGGTGTCCATGTAGGTCGGAAATTTTCCTGGAGCGAAGAAGGATACCCGTTTACGCTCAAAATCGTCGGTTGCTTCCATGAAGAGCAACTGCAGCGCTGGGTGCATTGTTTCTTTTGTCAGAATATCCAGGGTGGTTGCGATCATGTGCACATCTTGCTTAGGCACAATGGGGTGCAAATTAAATGTACCAGCCGGTAAAACCACCGGGTCCAGATACTGGAATCTCTTGGCATAGGCCGTGGCCAGCGGAAAGCTGTAGATCTGCACCCCGGGATACTGCGCGATCTCTTGAACGTTCTTTGACGCCATTGCGCCCAATAGAAAGATTGCATCAATCTTATGGTCTTTAAAGGCCGTAACCGAGTCTTTGGTGCTCATCGCCAGAAAGTTTGCAGGATCTGTATTCACGCCCTGAGCTTTTAAAAGCTGTTGAACCATTGCACGTGTGCTACTACCCGGGATGTTGATCGACACCCGCTTTCCCTGCAAAAACTTATTCAGATCCTGATCCACGCCCTCTGCCTGATAATGGAACAACCAGAGCGGCTGATAAGCGACCGATCCCAACGAGACAAAATGACGGGCTTCTTCAGGCAATGCCATACCGCCTTGAGAAAACGCCGCATCAACCTTGCCTTCTGCCAACAGGCTCAGATTCTCTTCTGCGCCTTTAGATTCAACCAGTTGTAAATCGACGCCATGCTGACGAAAGAATTCCCGATAGCGCTGCCCAACCACATCGGCCGTCGAGTGATATTGCCCCGTGGCTATGGTCAGAGATTTTGGCGGCATCGGGCGAACGATGTACAGCAACGCAAGCACCAACAGCAGGCCAGGCAGAATATATAACCAGTTGCTCAGCAAAAACGACCAGAAGGCGAGCAATTCTTCAATCACCACGGCCCGGAAATTACCTGGCGCCTTGGGTGGCATTTTTTTGTTATTAATGGGATCCATCAAAATGTCTCAATAGGGTTAGTGATGATTCAGCGCATGAATCGCCAGACCTTCCAGCGCCAGATCTTCGACAACCTGGGCCCTGGCACCCAACACAGCCTGCAAGCGCTCGGCATTGCCGCCCGTAATTAACCAGGGTGCATTGTCAGACAGGCGCTGCGCCATTCGCTCAATAGCGCCACAGGTTGCGTCGATCGCACCGCTGGTGATGGCGTCATCCGTGTTATCGGCTACTGCAGGCGCCGCACAATAACGACCTTTTGCGGCAGGCAAGCGCGCCGTTCTCTGATGCAACGATTGCAGCATTAAGTCCAGACCGGGCATGATTAATCCACCACGATAATTAGCCTTATCCGGCTGAGGCGCATCAATCAGATCAATGGTTGTTGCGGTTCCAGCACACACAACCAGACAGGGCTGCTTAAGCAACCCCCATGCGCCTATTGCCGCGGCCCAACGATCGACACCCAGTGTCTGCGGTGTTGCATAGCAGTTTTGAAGCGCGCCTGCCTGGGCGCCAACCTGAAAACGTTTCGGCACCGAAGCAACCGCAGAAATTTGTGTAAAAACCTGCGTTTCCAAATCGGGGCCAACGACACTGGCAAACCAGATTTCGTTTATGGGCATTGACCGCATGGTCTGCGCCCAAGCAGATAGAGGCGCAGCCTCATAAGACACAGCGCCTTTTTGCGCCAGTCGGCTACCGCCTGATAGGCTGTCCGAACTGATCGCCCACTTAAGACGCGTGTTGCCGAAATCCAATAGTAAATTCATTTTGGGACTATACCTTGCGCAAGCTGACATCGCCCGAAACAATCCGCTTCATGCCAGATGCTGTTTCGATACATAACGCACCTTCGGCATCAACGCCTCGGCAAAACCCTTCTTGCAATACAGCACCTTGCTCGCAGATCTGCACAAAGCGATTTCGCCAGAGATCAACCGCATTCCATGCTTCACTAAACGCCGCAAAGCCCCTTTCGCGGAATTCAGATAAATCGACAACAAGTTGACCTAACACCGCATCGAATATCTGCGCCGATGGCACGTTATCAGGCCACAGTTCGGAAAGCGATCCTACCTGCTGATCGGGAACCTTCTGCTTGATTTCTGTGCACTCGCCGCAGTTCAAGCCCACCCCTATGACGACCGCCAATTCTTTTTGTCCATGAGCGCCAGAGCGCAAGACAGACTCGACGAGCACCCCGCCCACCTTGGCATAACTACCCTCTGAGCGAGCAAGCAACAGGTCATTCGGCCACTTGAGGCCCAATTGAACACCATCCACTCGCTCAGCCGCGAGCAACGCCAACGCGCGAACTACGGCCAGACCAACCACGAGCGGTAGCCCTGTTAAACGGGCGGGCTCTGGCTCAAACGTCCATAGCAAAGAAAATGTCAGGCTTTCGCCTGGTGCCGCCAACCAATGACGACCACGTCGCCCTCGCCCAGACACTTGTTCACGTGCAATAAATACCGAACCCGATGGCTCACCAGCTTCTGCTGCGGTGAGCAGTAAACGATTGGTCGAATCACACGAATCAAATCGCGTGATCTTTAATGGGGATTGGTTTTGCGGCGGGTTCTTCATCGAGCTTCAGTTCCTGGATCTTGCGCGTAATTGTATTACGCCCAATGCCCAATAGCTGCGCCGCTTCGATGCGCCTTCCTCCGGTATGCAGCAGGGCGCGCTGGATTAACGTGCGCTCGAAGGACTGCATCAAACGCTCGTGAATACCATCGACATTCCCTGACTCGTTTCCAGAATTAACCAACAGGTTGTCCACCGCCTCGGCAAGCGCCTCAGTCCAGTCAGCGCCAGCGCTGTCCAAAGACAATAGCGCTTTTGGTCTCACCAATACCGATTCTGTATCCGGCTGCGCTGCCAAAGCCTGCTCTTCTCTTAACTCTGGCGGCAAATCGTTCAGGTCGACCACTTGTCCGGGGGCCATCACCGTTAACCAGTGGCATAGATTTTCTAGCTGGCGAACGTTTCCGGGAAATGGCAATGAGGTCAGGTATGCCATCGCCGCAGGTGTTAATTGTTTAGGTTCACCCCCGAGCTCTTTGGCACTACGCGCCAGAAAGTGCTCTGCCAGATCGGGAATATCCTCTCGGCGCTCTTTAAGTGAAGGCAGGCGCAAGCGGATCACGTTAAGACGATGAAACAGATCTTCCCGGAATAATCCCTGCCGCACACGCTCTTCAAGGTTCTGATGGGTTGCCGCGATCACGCGCACATTCGATTTAATCGATTGATGTCCGCCGACGCGGTAATAGTGTCCGTCTGACAGCACACGTAACAGGCGCGTCTGTAACTCGGCAGGCATATCTCCAATTTCATCAAGAAACAGGGTGCCACCATCCGCCTCTTCGAAACGTCCACGGCGTTGAGTCGCAGCCCCGGTAAAGGCACCCCGCTCGTGGCCAAACAATTCAGACTCAAGCAGATCTTTAGGAAT
>CAZGHR010000028.1:12262-14629 GCA_964525545.1 uncultured Dechloromonas sp. | reverse complement strand
CCCTTGCATGCGCGACGCCCTGAAATCATGGCGCAGCTGGAGAAGCACGGCATTGCGGCCAAAGAAACGCCTTACTCGCCGTGGGGTATGCGTCTTGAGGGTAAGCCAGCTATTCAACGTCACCCGGCCTTTGTGAAGGGTGATATGGAAGTACAGGACGAGGGCAGCCAGATTCTGGCAGCGCTCGTGGCGCCAAAGCGGGGTGAGATGGTGCTGGATTTCTGCGCCGGCGCAGGCGGTAAAACGCTGCTCATGGGCGCGTTGATGAAAAACACTGGCCGACTCTATGCCGCAGATGTTTCAGAGAAGCGCTTGGCTAAGCTGGGGCCACGTGTGGCGCGTTCAGGTTTATCGAACGTGCAAACCATCCGTCTGGCGCACGAACGGGACGATCGTATTCAGCGTCTGGCGGGTAAGTTCGACCGCGTACTGGTCGATGCTCCTTGTTCGGGCACGGGTACGTTGCGTCGTAACCCGGATCTCAAATGGCGTCAGGGCGATATACAGATAGCAGAATTGACTGAGTTGCAGGCCAAGATTCTTGAAGCCGCCGCACCGCTGGTGCGCCCGGGTGGGGTACTGGTTTATGCGACCTGTAGTTTGTTACCGCAGGAAAACACGCTTATCCAGCAGGCCTTTAGCGAAGCCCATCCGGAATTTGAAGTGCTGGATCCTGTGGCGCAATTAGCCGCTGTGGGTATCGAGCTACCGGCTGATGCATTGATTGCAGGCCCGACAGCATTGCCAGGCCTGCAGTTATTGCCGCATCGCCATGGTACGGATGGCTTCTTTGCGGCAATCTGGCGTAAGAAAATTTAATTACTTACCGCCGAACTCTTCGAAGGCACGCATCGTTTCCCCGGCATACATCAGCGATGGGCCACCGCCCATCATCACGGCGACGCCCAGCATTTCTGTCAGCTCGGCTTTAGTCACGCCGAGTTTGATCAGTGCCTGGGTGTGAAAGCCGATGCAACCATCGCAACGGGCGGCAACGCCAATGGCCAGGGCGATCAGCTCTTTGGTTTTGGCATCCAGGGCACCATCTTGCATGGAGGCTTTGTGTAAAGCACTAAATGCGGCCTGTACTTCGGGAACCTGGGCACGAAATTGGGCCAGACCTTTGCTCAGGTCTTGAGTAACGGTTTTAAAAGATTTTTCTGACATGGTTTATCCCTCGTAGTTAGCGCACTAGTGCATAAATATATAATTACATATAATATACGGCCGTGGTATAAATGTCACGTTAGTTCAACAGGAGAAGCAAAATGACACAAAACGTTGGTGGTCTGGATCGCGTTCTGCGCATCGTGGTTGGCTTGGTGCTGATCGGTTTGGCGGCAACTGAAACAATCCCGGCTTGGGGTTACATTGGTGTCGTGCCTTTGCTGACGGGCCTTTTCCGTTATTGCCCGGCCTATAGCATCTTTGGTTGTAAGACAGGTGGCGGTAGCTGCGGTACCGGTTGCGGTACAGGTTGTAAGACCGACTGCAAATAATCCGCGTTAGCGGGGCGCACATAGTTGCGCTAGAGCCCATTCGATGTGCGTTCTCACGAGCGCACTCGCGTGGGCTTTTTTATGTTCCAGGGCATCAATGATCGCCTTGCTCGGCGTGGCGTTGCCAAGGGCAATACTGATGTTCCGCTGCCACTGTTCGTAGCCGATACGCCGTATGGGGCTACCGGCCATTTTGTTCAGAAATGTCGACTCGTCCCAGCTAAATAGATCGAGCAATGTTGCTTGGTCAAGGTTGTGACGTGGGGCAAATTCAGGGTCGCCTTCCTGTGCGAAACGATTCCAGGGGCAAACAAGTTGGCAGTCATCGCAACCGTAGATCCGGTTCCCCATGGCCTTACGGAATTCAACAGGGATCTCGCCCTTGTGCTCGATCGTTAGGTAACTGATGCAGCGCCGCGCATCAACCTCGTAGTCGGCGGTAATGGCGCCTGTCGGACAACTATCCATGCAACGGGTACAGTCCCCGCAATGGGATTCAATCGGGGGGTCAGGTGTTAGAGCGAGATCGCAGATAAGCTCTCCCAGAAAATACCAGGAGCCGTTTCTATCGAGGGAGAGGGTATGTTTGCCTTTCCATCCCAGACCCGCCTGAGCAGCCACAGCCACTTCCATCACGGGGGCAGAGTCGGTAAATGCCCGGTAATTGAAGGGCCCGATCACATTGATCAGTCTATCGGCTAGTGTTTGTAAACGATTACGAATGACTTTGTGATAATCGCGTCCTAGCGCATATCTGGAGATGTACGCGGCATCCGCGTTGTTAAGCTGCGTCTGGGCATCGGCAGCATTGGCTGGCCAGTAGGGGAGTCGAACAGTAATGATGCTGAGCGCACCCGGAAAAAGTTTG
>CAZGHR010000028.1:9379-12162 GCA_964525545.1 uncultured Dechloromonas sp. | reverse complement strand
CCTGGGTGCATGGCATTGATTAAACGATGCGCAGGGAAATCGTCTGTTGGGTGAAAGTTTGCGTTTTTGCGCAAGCGGGGTGATGTACGCGCTTCGTTAATCGTCTGTTGCAGCAGTGTTTGATCAATTTTCTGGGTAGGCATGGAATTTACTTGATTACGATATACATTAGAATATAATATTAGAAATGTATCCGAAGCGGCGACACCTGTTAATAAGCCACAATGGCTGGGGGAAATCTAGCATGAAGCGTACTACAACGGCAGAGATGACATTTGTACCATTGCATGGATTGGCCACATTGGGGGCGGGTGGGCTCACTGTGAGCCTGTTTATGTGGCTGTTGTTTTTGACGCCACACGCAGGCGTACCTGTCCCGACGTTTGAAACCCTACAGAGCTATGCCGCCAGTGAAGATATCGCCTGGGGCTTTGTTAGATCGATCCAGGCAGGGATTCTGATCATGGGTGCAGTTCATCTTGCGCTGGTGGTTTGGATGCTTAAAGGGCTGGCAGCCTTCAAGCGATCTCCTCAGTTTACGGCCTTCTGGCAGTCCCATATGGGTCTGCAATTAATGGTGCGCCCTCTGGTTCTGGCGATGTTGGTCAATGTTCTGTTTATCATTGGGTTAGTCTTTGTGCCAGGCTTGTGGGATTTGCGTGAGATGCTCTTTCCGGGCGCGCTGATTGCTTTCTTCCTCATTGCTATAGATGCCGTGATTCTCTGGATGGATCATTTGTCCGAGTTGTATCAGAGCAACTCAGATAATGCTGGCAGTGGTCTTGCCGGGATGTTCCCGGCCTTTACCTTTGCCATGTTGAGCGTTGGCTTTTCCGCGTCTGCCGCAATGAGCCACCATAAAGTGACCGCGGGTATCGGTTTTGCCGGCTCACTCATTCTTATGGTCTTTGCCTTGTTTATCGCCTCGGCACATTTTGTCGTGCAGTTTCCGCGGATGATGAGTGATGGTGTAAAGCCTGCAGCCTCTGGAACATTATGGATGGCCATTCCAATTTCAACTATTCTGGGTATTGCGGCGTTCCGACTCCTCATGAGTGCGCAGCATGTATGGGGTGCACAGGTGGGTAATGTGCTTCCGGCAGCTGTTCTGTTGCTGTTTATGTCGGTCCAGGTTTTCTTTTACTTGCTGGGTCGCGCGGTGATGAATAGAAATAACGGTTGGAAATATCTGGTCACAGAAGCGCCACAAGCTGCCAGTTTTTCCCTCATTTGCCCAGGAGTAGGGCTCTTTGTGCTTGGTATGTTTGTAGTATTCCGCGCATTGGTGCCGCTGTCAGTGGTTGATTCGGTAACGATGTGGTTACCGCTCATGGTTCTGCTGGTCTTACAGCTGGCAACTTTCGGACTGTTTGCGCGTCTGATGCGTAAAGCAATGCCTGCACGTATCAAGGCATAACCAAAGGGTTAATGTGCGCCGCGGTTTCTACAAGTCTGTCTGGATTTGGTTATTTCTGTTTATCATGTTGCTCGCGTTAGCAAACTATTTCGTAGGAGCGACGCCATCCTGCCCGGGTTGCTGTCGGGTCTATTTTTAGTCATTGAATATTTTTATGCCAAAGCTACATCGTAAATATTTCCACCTGGTTTTTTCCCTCGTTATGGGCGCCAAGATGGTCTTTGTAATGACTTTTTTCATTACGCTGATCAATCTTGGATGGGTCGATGGATTTTTTGCGAGCTGGATGCGTGCTTACGCCATTGCCTACTTTATTGCCGTGCCCGTTATTTATTACATCGCGCCTTTGGCAAGGCGATTTGCTGCCCGTTGGGTTGAAACGCCCTAATCCGATACATTTAGACTAGCCAGCAAGCTTAGGCTCGGGCACCATATCGAAACTTTCTTGAGGTTTCGATGTCTGTATTGCGTTTTGAGTTAATTGATGAGCAGGCTACGCTGGATCTGGGTGCAACGATTGCCCGGGCCTTGCCCGTTTTGCCAGAGCGATTTCTCATTACGCTAAATGGCGACCTCGGTGCAGGAAAAACGACTTTAGTTCGTGGGGTTTTACGCGGGTTAGCTTACGAAGGGCGGGTTAAAAGTCCGACCTATCCGCTGCTTGAGGTTTATAAAGTCCCGGGTTTTGTCCTTAATCATTTTGATCTCTACCGGCTAGAAACGCCTGAAGCGCTCATTGAAGCAGGTTTTGAAGAAAACCTCAGCGGCGCTGGCATCAGTTTTGTTGAATGGCCAGATCGTGCGGGTAATTATCTACCAGAGATTGATTGGAAGATTGTGATTACGGACGCTTCGTCTGGTGGTAGGTCGGTGCTTATTGAAGCGCTTTCTAAGCAGGGTGAGGCATGCCTAAGCCGCCTCGAATAAATCCTGACTTGCCGGAAATGTATCGTCGTTCCTTTTTAAGGAATGCGGGATCGCTATTCCTTTTGAGTGTCACACCCGTTGGCGCATGGGCTGCGGCAGCCGCTTCCTCGATTGTCGCTGTGCGTGTCTGGCCTGCCGAAGACTATACCCGGGTGACCATCGAACACAAAGGCATGGTCAAGTTCACCCAGAGCATGGTGCATAACCCAGAGCGGCTGGTGGTGGATATTGAGGGTATTGAACTCAATAACGTGCTCAAGAGTCTGGGTGACAAGGTGGGTCCTAATGACCCCTACATTCGCCAGTTGCGGGCAGCCAATTACAAGCCGGGTGTCGTTCGTCTGGTCATGGACCTCAAGGGTGAGGTGTTGCCACAGGTATTTAATCTGCCACCGGTGGGGGATTACCAGAGCCGCCTGGTGATGGATATTTATCCTAC
>CAZGHR010000028.1:5885-9279 GCA_964525545.1 uncultured Dechloromonas sp. | reverse complement strand
TCAAAACCCGGGAAGAAGTCGGGTCGAATGGTGACGATTATGCTGGATCCCGGACATGGCGGAGAAGACCCGGGGGCGATTGGTGCGCGTGGATCGATGGAAAAGAACGTGACGCTATCGATCGCCCGTCGTTTGCGTGAGCGCATCGAGAATGATCCTAATATGCGCGCGGCGTTAACCCGGGATGGTGACTTCTTTGTGCCGCTGGGTACCCGTGTCCAGAAGGCACGTAAAGCCAAAGCGGATCTGTTTGTTTCGATTCATGCCGATGCCTGGATTAAGCCGGAAGCACGGGGGTCGTCTGTATTCGTGCTGTCTGAAAAGGGTGCTTCCAGTGCGGCGGCACGTTATCTGGCTCAGAAAGAAAACGAGGCGGATAAGGTGGGTGGGGTGAATTTTACGGTATCTGACCCGCATCTTGCGCGAACGCTCATGGATCTGACGCAAACAGCCACACAAAATGACAGTATGAAGCTGGGCAAATCTGTGTTGTCGAACCTGGGTAGCGTGAATGCCCTGCATAAGCCTTCGGTGGAGCAGGCGGGTTTTGCAGTACTTAAAGCACCCGATATTCCATCCGTTCTGATCGAAACGGCCTTTATTTCAAATCCTGAAGAAGAGAAGCGTCTTAATGACGAGGAATATCAGGATAAGTTGGCCGAAGCGATCATGAGAGGCATTCGTCAGTATCTGGCACGAAATCCGGTGCAAACGGGGTCGCGTAGCGGTTAAAACACCCCGCTAAGCCTTATAATGCAGGGTTTTCTTATTAATCCCTGCGTCCCGATCCTATGCGCGTACTTCGCGGACTGAACTCGCCTGCCCAGAGGCCTGCGGCTGTGACCATTGGTAATTTCGATGGCATGCATCGCGGGCATCAGGCGCTATTGCGTCAGCTTAAGGCTGAGGCTGAGTCGCGCGGGTTGCAACCAGCCGTACTGACTTTTGCGCCACATCCCCGGGAATTCTTTGCCCGAAAGCTTGGGGTGGGGAATGCGCCACAGGTGCCTGCACGCTTGCACACACTTCGTGAAAAACTCGAGGCATTGGCTGCCGCGGGCGTGGCTGAAACACGAATTGGTGTTTTTAACGAAGCCTTTGCGGCGTTGAGCCCAGAGGACTTCGTTAAGCAGGTGCTGGTTGATGCCATGCAGGCAAAGCACATTCTGATCGGTGATGATTTCCGGTTTGGTGCACGCCGTGCGGGTGATTTTGAATTGCTGAAGTCGCTTGGCGAGCAGTATGGATTCAGCGTGTCTGCACTGGATTCGCAATGTCAGGCCGATGAGCGGATTTCCAGTTCACAGGTTCGGTCAGCCTTGGCCACAGGTGATTTGCAACGTGCTGAGGCGCTGTTGGGATACCCATACGCGATGGAAGGCCGTGTTATCAAAGGGCGCCAGCTGGGCCGCACTATTGGCGTACCAACGGCCAATGTGCAGATCCGACATGATCCGTTGCCGCTCCGTGGTGTATTTGTCGTTGAAGTGGCGCTGGACGAAACAAAACTTGCGGTGCCGCAAAAGACCCGTAGCTATGCTGGTGTTGCCAATCTGGGCTATCGACCCACGTTGGGCGGCGATACGCAACCATTGCTGGAAGTGCACCTGTTTGATTTTGCTGGCGACCTTTACGGCGCCCACCTCGATGTCCGCTTTCTCGCGAAACTGCGTGATGAAATGACATTTGCCAATTTCGAAGCGCTTACCAGCCAGATCCGCGATGATCTGGCCCAAGCGCGATCCTTTTTTGAATCTCAGCCTGTCCTGTAAGCCCATGACCGAACAATCGAAAAACGCCCCACAAAACGATCAAGCCAAAGAGGCGCGAGCAACGCTCAATCTGGCGGATACCGCATTTCCGATGCGTGGTGATTTGCCCAAGCGCGAACCGGGCTGGATTGCCGAGTGGCAGAAGAACGGGCTGTATCAGAAGATTCAAGCACATACCAAAGGCCGGCCACGTTTTGTGCTGCACGATGGCCCACCATATGCCAACGGCGATATCCATATCGGCCACGCGGTGAATAAGATCCTCAAAGACATCATTGTCCGTTCAAAGGTCTTGGCCGGTTTTGATGCGCAGTACGTGCCGGGCTGGGATTGTCACGGTTTGCCCATTGAACACCAGATTGAAAAGCAGCATGGTCGTAATCTGCCTGCAGACGAAGTGCGTAAGTTGTGTCGCGTTTATGCGGCAGAGCAGGTGGCGCGTCAGAAGAAAGACTTTATCCGTTTAGGTGTCCTGGGTGATTGGGATAATCCCTACCTGACCATGAACTTCAGTGCCGAAGCCAATGAGATTCGGGCGCTAGGCAAGATGCTGGCGGATGGCTACCTTTATATGGGTTTGAAGCCAGTGAACTGGTGTCTGGATTGTCGTTCGGCTTTGGCAGAGGCGGAAGTCGAATACGAAGACAAGCATTCTCCAGCCATTGACGTGGCATTTGAAGTGCATGCAAGCCATACGGCTCAAGTGGCCAAGGCATTCGGTCTGGGGCATCTGGAAGGTCCTGCCTTCGCAGTCATCTGGACAACAACGCCGTGGACATTGCCTGCCAATGAAGCAGTCAGTGTGCATCCAACGGTTGAATATGCGCTGGTAGGAACCGCCAAGGGCAATCTGATTCTGGGTGCTGATCTTGCTGAGGCTGCGCTGCAGCGCTATGAGTTGCAAGGGCAGGTATTGGGCAAATGCCAGGGTACGGCCCTGGAGCATGTGCTGCTCAACCATCCTTTTTACGCAAAAGAAGTGCCCATTATCTGTGGCGAACACGTCACAACCGATGCCGGTACTGGTCTGGTGCATACGGCGCCGGCGCATGGTGTCGATGACTTTAATATCGGTAAGAAATACGGATTACCTGTTGAAAACCCGGTGGGTGATGACGGCCGTTTCTTGCAAAAGACGCTGCCGCTGCCTGAGACTGCATTAGCAGGTCTAAGTGTCTGGGAGGCCAACCCGAAGGTTCTGGAAACGCTGCGCAACAACCAACGTCTGTTGGCAGAGATCAAGCTGAATCACAGCTATCCGCATTGCTGGCGTCATAAAACCCCCATTATTTTCCGCGCGACCACGCAGTGGTTTGTCGGCATGGATACGCCACCGAAACCAGGTGCATCGACTTTGCGTCATCTGGCAGAAGTTGCGGTTGCCGACACGAATTTCTATCCAGCCTGGGGTCGTGCACGACTTGAGGCAATGATTCGCAATCGTCCTGATTGGTGTGTGTCGCGTCAGCGTAACTGGGGGGTGCCAATTCCATTTTTCCTGAATAAGGAAACGAACGAACTTCATCCGCGCACACCTGAACTCATTGAAGAAGTAGCTCGTCGCGTTGAACAGCAGGGTATCGAAGCCTGGTTCCAACTGGATCCGGTTGAGTTGCTGGGTG
>CAZGHR010000028.1:3491-5785 GCA_964525545.1 uncultured Dechloromonas sp. | reverse complement strand
GTCGTCGATGGCAAGGGTAGAAAGATGTCAAAGTCTGTGGGTAACGTCATTTACCCGCAAGAAGTCGCCGATAAGATGGGTGCAGAGATTTTGCGCCTGTGGGTAGCGAATACCGATTACTCAGGCGAGCTGACGATTTCGGATGAAATCCTGAAGCGGGTTGTAGAAGGTTACCGCCGTATTCGCAACACCATGCGTTTCCTGCTGGCTAATACCGACGATTTCAATCCTGCAACGGATCGTGTTGCCATTGAAAACATGCTGGAAATTGATCGCTATGCAATTGAAATGGTTCGCGCATTGCAAGCAACGGTTGAGGCTGATTATGCCTGTTACGATTTCCATCATATTGTTCAGTCCTTACAGACATTCTGTTCGGAAGATCTGGGCGCCTTTTACCTGGATGTGCTGAAAGATCGCCTGTACACCACGGCGCCGAATTCCCGTGCGCGTCGTTCGGCGCAGACTGCGCTGTGGATCATTACTCAGACGATGCTGCGTTTGATGGCACCGATTCTGTCGTTTACGACTGAAGAGATCTGGAGCTTGCTCGCCAAGAAACAACCTGGGCTGCCCGAGTCGATCATGCTATCCGATGCTTCGCCGCTTCCAGTAGTGTCGAATGCGGATTTGCTCAGTGCCAAATGGGATCGTATCCGTGCAGTACGCGCTGAAGTGGCTAAAGCCATGGAAGCCGTTCGAACAGAAGGCGGTATTGGATCTTCGTTGCAAGCTGAGGTTGCCATTGTTGCGCCGGCCGATGATGCAGCCGCTCTGGCCAGCATCGGCGACGATTTGAAATTCGTGCTGATTTGTTCACAAGCAACGGTTTCAGCGGGTGACGCATTGCAGGTTAAGGTGACGGCAAGCGCGCAAGCCAAGTGTGAGCGTTGCTGGCATCAACGAGACAGCGTTGGTCAGGATGCGGATCATCCAGGCTGGTGTGATCGTTGTGTGAGTAATGTGCATGGTGCCGGCGAGACGCGTACTTATGCGTAATCGTGGCGCACTGGTGTTTGGCGTGCTGTTGGCGCTGGTGGTTATTCTGGTTGATCAGCTGACCAAGCTCTGGGTGTTCAATAATTTTGCTCCCGGCGAGTCCATCACTGTTACGCCATTTTTTAATCTGGTGTTGGTGTTTAACCCCGGTGCCGCTTTCAGTTTTCTGGCAGATCACGCAGGTTGGCAGCGCTGGTTTTTTAGCGTTATTGCCTTAACTATTAGCGGGTGGATTGTCTGGCAATTGCGTACTGCAAAACCTGGAACCTGGTTGAGTGTGGCATTAGCGCTCATTATGGGCGGTGCCCTGGGTAACCTGATTGATCGCCTGTGGTTAGGTATGGTGATCGACTTTATCGATGTGCATGCGGCTGGTTGGCATTGGCCGGCATTCAATATCGCCGATAGTGCTGTTTGCGTTGGTGCCGTTCTTTATGTTCTGTGTCAGAACAAATCTGAGCAGCAGTAATTGAGTATTAGGGAGTTAAGCGTGCAAGAAAACAAACCCCAGATTCAGGCAGATAGCCTCCTAACCTTGCATTATCGGTTGACAACGCAAGATGGTGAAGACGTGGTCAGCACCTTTGATCTAGGCCCCGCCACGATTCAAATGGGTAATGGCGAGTTGAATGAAAATCTTGAAGCCTGTCTGGTGGGCTTGGTGTCTGGCGAGCACGCAGTGTTTGAAGTGCCTGCGGAAGCCGGATTTGGTCAGCATAATCCAGCGCTGGTGCAGCGGATTGCGCGTACCGCTTTGCCCGTGGATCAGGATTTGAAAGAAAATACGCTGATTGAGTTTGCCTCGCCCGAGGGCGCCGAGTTTGCCGGGTTTGTTCGAGAAGTCGATGCCACGCACGCGCTCATGGATTTCAATCATCCATTAGCCGGTAAGAGTTTGCGCTTTGAAGTTCAGATTATTGGATTGCTATGAGCAGCACGATGAAAACCATGCCGATCATTCTGGCAAACCCGCGCGGGTTTTGTGCCGGGGTAGAGCGCGCAATTGCGATTGTAGAGCGGGCGATTGAAGAGTTTGGCGCTCCGATCTATGTGCGGCATGAAGTCGTTCACAATAAATTCGTTGTAGAAGGGTTGCGTGCCCGTGGCGCTGTTTTCATTGAATCCCTGGCTGATGTGCCTTCCGGGGCAACGCTGATTTTCAGTGCGCATGGCGTGCCAAAGGCTGTTCGTGATGAAGCGGCAGCCCGTGGTTTGCGAATTTTTGATGCGACGTGTCCGCTTGTTACCAAGGTGCATGTGGAAGTGTCGCGTATGCGTGCCGAAGCACGTGAAAT
>CAZGHR010000028.1:0-3391 GCA_964525545.1 uncultured Dechloromonas sp. | reverse complement strand
CGAACGCTTGCTGAAAACTGTGATCTGGTGCTGGTTGTCGGATCGGTAACAAGTTCTAACTCGAATCGTTTGAGAGAAGTTGCACAATTGCTGGGTCGTAAAGCCTATCTGATTGATCGGGCTGAAAACATCGACCCTGCCTGGCTGGTGGGTGTTGGCCGGATTGGTGTGACAGCCGGCGCATCTGCCCCGGAAGTATTGGTTGAAGAGGTGATCGCCCACTTGCAGACTTTGGGTGCGGGTAACGTGCAAAATCTCGATGGGGTGATTGAAGACGTAAAATTCCCCTTGCCTAGTGGTCTGCGCTAGTAATACTGGATTACCGCATGGCTGAAACCTCTATCGACACCTCTTGTTATCACTGTGGTTTGCCAATCCCTGATGGGGTTGATTTAGATGTTGAAATCAGTGGCCAGTCACGTGCAATGTGTTGTGAGGGGTGTCGCGCGGTAGCAGAAGCCATTGTGGCTAACGGCCTCGAGGCGTACTACCTGAATCGGGATGCCATGCCCGAGTCTCCCCGCGAGGCTAAGCCCGAAATTTTGGATTCGCTGGCACTCTATGATCAAGCTGAATTTCAGAAAACCTTTGTTCGTGCACTAGGTGAGGGCGAGCAGGAGGCCTCGCTGGTCCTGGAAGGGATTACCTGTGCGGCCTGTGTCTGGTTAAACGAACAGCATGTGGCGCAGCTACCCGGGGTGCTGGCCGTCGAGGTGAATTACACGACCCGTCGTGCCCGTATCCGCTGGGATGACCGCCGCATTGCGTTGTCACAGATTCTCAAGGCGATTGCCGATATTGGTTATCGTGCCCATCCTTTTGATCCTGCACGGCAGGAGGCCGTAGCGCAAAAGGAACGCCGGGCGATGCTATGGCGTTTGGCAGTATCTGGCCTGGGCATGATGCAGGTGATGATGTATGCCTATCCGACTTATATCGCCAATGATGGCGATCTGTCTCCGGATATCGAAGCCTTATTACGTTGGTCTAGTTTGTTACTCACGCTACCGGTTATTTTTTATGCCTGTGGCCCATTCTTCCGCAATGCGTGGCGTGATTTCAAATTCCGCCGAGTTGGAATGGATACACCCGTTGCTTTAGGCATTGGTGCTGCGTTTCTCGCGAGCGTGTGGGCAACGATTGTGAATCATGGTCACGTTTACTACGATTCCATCAATATGTTCGTTTTTTTCCTGTTGGGTGGTCGATATCTTGAGTTGCTTGCCCGGCAAAAGGCGTTACGCGCAACCGAAGAGCTGGGGCGCTTGGCACCGGCTTTTGCCGATCGCTTGTTGGTCGGTGGTGGGGGTGAAGAAACCGAACGTATTCTTGTGAGTGCTTTGCATGTCGGGGATCTTGTTCTTGTAAAACCGGGCACCCAGGTACCCGCTGATGGTTCTGTTGTGAACGGGCAGACGAGTGTTGATGAGTCCCTTCTAACCGGTGAGAGCTTGCCAGTAGCTAAAACAGTCGGTGCTCTGGTGACTGGGGGCTCGATGAATATTGAAAGCCCGATGACCGTGCGCGTCGAGCAGGTTGGTGATAACACACGTTTATCAGCGATTCTCAAACTCATGGAGCGGGGTGCGCTTGAAAAACCTGTGGCAGTGACTACGGCAGATCGTGTCGCATCCTGGTTCTTATGGGGCTTGTTGTTGCTTGCTGCAATCACGGCCGGTATCTGGTGGTTTGTCGATCCATCACGCGCATTGCCCGTTACCGTGGCTGTGCTAGTAGTGAGTTGCCCCTGCGCCTTATCTCTGGCAACCCCGGTTGCCTTGACGATTGCCACGGGTCGACTGGCTCGGGAAGGATTGTTGGTTACGCGTGGACATGCGGTAGAAACGCTCGCGAAGGTAACAGACGTCGTGCTAGATAAAACCGGGACGCTCACAACCGGTGTTATGAAGCTGGAGCGGGTAGAACTGCTATCAGCGGCGGACGAAAGACTTTGCCTGCAGTTAGCGGCAAGTCTGGAGCAGCGTGCATCGCACCCGCTGGCGCAAGCAATGGTTCGCGCTGCACATGATTTGCCTCGGTTGGCAATTGATAACGAAAGCCATGAAACAGGCGGCGGTATTGAAGCCACGATTGATGGCAGAGTGCTGCGTATTGGTCATGCTGCGTATGTGGCGCAATTAGTCGGCGGGTTGCCTGTTCCATCCGTCGATACGGCATCATCTCCCTCAACAACGCTCTATTTAGGTGAAAAGGGTGCCTGGTTAGCCCGGTTTTATATTTCCGATGCGCTGCGTCCCGATGCATTGGCCGCAATCAATGCGTTAAAGAAACTGGGTTGTACGGTCTCGTTGCTGTCCGGAGACGATCCGGTTGTCGCGCAATCGATTGCCAAGCAGTTGGGTATTGCGGATGCGGCAGGTAGAGAATCGCCTCAGACGAAACTGGCCAGGGTTGCGGCATTGCAAGCGGCTGGGCGTGTCGTTTGTATGGTCGGGGATGGCGTAAATGACGCCCCGGTACTGGCCCATGCGCAGGTATCCGTTGCGATGGGAGAAGGTACGGAACTGGCTCGGACACAGGCTGATTGTGTGCTGTTGGGTCAGCAGTTGCTTGTGTTGCCTGCAGCAATTCGATTGTCGCGATCGGCAAGTAGAACAATTCGGGAGAACCTCTGGTGGGCGATTGTTTATAACGCGATTGCGTTGCCCGTTGCCATGTGTGGATTCCTCACGCCTTGGTTAGCAGGTATCGGTATGTCGTTCAGCTCGCTCTGGGTGGTTTTGAACTCACTGCGGTTACAGCGAGTAAAGATTCGCGATTAAGTAGTGCTTAGGGCAGAATGGGCGTTATGGAATCTCTTTACCTCCTTATCCCTGTTTCTGTCGTTCTTGTGTTTGTGATTGCCGGCCTGTTCTGGTGGTCTGTCCGATCTGGTCAATTTGATGATCTTGAAGGGCCAGCGCATCGCATCATCATGGATCGTGACGTTAAGCAAGCGCCAGAAAACAAAGAAAAAAGTCCCAAAGACATGTCATTTCCGGATTAAATTGGATGCTGCGCCGCAGCTAAATTTGATATGGATCAAAGAAGTTTTAAATAAGCCGATAAATCCTATGATTTTGAAGCGGCTGGTCTTGTAAAAGACATTAAATGTATCGGATACTGCGGAACGCAGGGTTGTTCGGGCAATTATGTCCAAACCTTGCTTCTCTGTTGGGGTTGGGGTGCATTGTCAAGGCAGTGCACCTTTTTTTTGCCCTATAGCTATAGGTCACGGAATTTCTTAAGAATTTGATCTAGATCAATAAAGTGTTATTAAGTTAGAATTAAGGCTTTGTTAAGGTGCGCTTTGCGTGCAAAATCACACTGTTTTTCAATCAAAGAGGTGCGTCCAATGTCTGTAATGTCGGATACGCAATCTGTATACAAC
>CAZGHR010000027.1:12496-14735 GCA_964525545.1 uncultured Dechloromonas sp. | reverse complement strand
TGCGAATTGAAATCACAATACGGACACTTGCGTACACACCAGGGGATATGTACGTAGAGCGAAAGCGGCACGGCCTGCGTAAAGTTCGGCTTCAGTGCACCGGCCGCGGCCGCGGCCGCGCGCGAGCCGGGCGAGGGCACGAACTGGATTGTCTGCACGGCTTAGAGATCGCCCAATTGAGTGAGTAGTTTCTGCATGGCGATACCGCGATGCGAACAGGCATTCTTTTCTTCGGGCGCCATTTCAGCCGCCGATTTGCCGGCAGCAGGTACCCAGAAAAGCGGGTCGTAGCCGAAGCCATCGGCACCTCGTGCCGTTGTAAGAATTTCCCCGTGCCAGTTGCCTTCGGCAATAATGGGTTGCGGATCATCGGCATGGCGAACCAACACCAGAACGCTCACAAAATGAGCCGCCCGATCCGCTTGATTGGCGAGTGCTGCGAGGAGGTGCGCGTTATTACGGGCGTCTGATTTGGGTTCGCCGGCATAGCGGGCAGAGAGAACGCCTGGTGCACCGCCTAGTGCGCGCACACAGAGTCCAGAGTCATCGGCTAGCGCAGGTAGACTGCTTAAGCGTGATGCGTGGCGTGCTTTAGCCAGGGCGTTCTCGACAAAGGTAGGAAACGGCTCTTCGGCTTCGGGGATATCAAGTTGGCCTTGTGGAATCAACTCTATGCCCAGCGGCGTGAGCAAGCTGCCGAGCTCTTTGAGTTTCTTGGCGTTGTTGGAAGCGAGAACGAGGCGTTGCATGCTCAGGCCTTGGTCGCCTGTTTCTGCGCCGCGACGAGATCTCGAATACCGGCATCCGCCAGATTGACCAGCGCGTTTAGTTCATCGCGGCTGAAGGGCGTGCCTTCGGCAGTGCCCTGGATCTCAACAATGCCGCCGCTGCCTGTCATGATCACGTTCATGTCGGTGTCGCAATTGGAGTCTTCGGCGTAATCCAGATCCAGCACCGGTTTGCCTTCAAAAATCCCTACTGAAATCGCAGCGACATGATCGCGCACGGGATTTGACGGTAACACCCCTTCAGCAACCAGTTTGGCGCAGGCATCGTGGAGCGCCACCCAGGCACCGGTAATGGCTGCACAGCGGGTGCCGCCATCGGCCTGCAGTACGTCGCAATCCAGCGTAATCTGACGTTCGCCCAGTGCGGCCAGATCCGTAACGGCGCGCAGGCTGCGGCCGATCAGGCGTTGAATTTCCTGAGTGCGGCCGGTCTGTTTGCCTTTGGCCGCTTCCCGTGCGGAGCGTGTATGAGTGGCACGAGGTAGCATGCCGTATTCGGCAGTTACCCAGCCCTGGCCTTTGCCACGCAGAAACGGTGGCACGGAGGTTTCCACGCTGGCGGTACACAGTACGCGGGTTTGCCCAACCTGAATGAGTACAGAGCCCTCGGCATGAGCGGTATAACCGCGAGTCAGGGAAAGTGGGCGTAATTCATCAGATTGTCGTTGGCTTGGGCGCATAGCGGTTCCTATCGTTTAAACTCGTCGGCATTGTACGATTTTCCAACAGAATTCAGGATGTAAGCATGATCTCCAGCATGACCGGTTTTGCGGCCATCACCCGTCCTACGGCCGGTGGCACGCTCACTTTTGAGATTAAAAGCGTTAATTCGAGATTTCTGGATCTGGTATTCCGCTTTCCGGATGAGCTGCGTGAGCTGGAAATGCCGTTGCGTGAATTGTTGGCCAAGCAGTTGTCGCGCGGCAAAGTGGAGTGCCGTGCCGGCTGGGCAATTAATACGGCGGAAACCAATGAAACACTGAATGTGAATCGCTTGCAGGCCTTACACCGCCTAGCCGAAGAAGTGACATCTGTATTTAAGGGCAGCCGTGCTTTAAGCACCGCTGACGTGCTGCGTTGGCCTGGGGTGGTGCAAACAGCGGCGTTGGATTGGCCGGTATTGTTGCTGGAATACCAGGCCATGGCTGCTGAAGCGATTCAGGGGCTTAAAGAGGCCCGGACTCGGGAAGGCGCGCGGCTGGCGGGGCTGATTCAGGAGCGCACCGGCGCCATGCGAGTGCTGGTGGCTAAAGCAGAGCCATTGATTCCAGCCGCGCAACAGGCTTTTGCAGATAAAGCACGCGCCAAGCTACTGGAAGTAATCGGCAGCGCCGAGGATGAGCGTATTCGCCAGGAGCTGACGCTGTATGCCGTGCGTACCGATGTTGCCGAAGAGCTGGGGCGGCTTAAAGTGCATCTGGATGAGGTAGATCGGGTGGTATCGTCCCATG
>CAZGHR010000027.1:6071-12396 GCA_964525545.1 uncultured Dechloromonas sp. | reverse complement strand
TCGACAACGACGCGTGCGCCGCGTCCCGGTGAGGAAAACGGGGTGCATTACCACTTTGTTTCGGTAGAGACATTCCAGCAAATGCAGGCTGCAGGCGATTTCCTGGAGTCGGCCGAGGTTCACGGCAATTTCTATGGCACGAGCCGTCAGGGCATCGAAGCACTGCTTTCCGCAGACCGGGATGTCATTCTGGAAATAGATTGGCAGGGTGCCGAGCAGGTGCGCAAGGTTTATCCTGAATCCGTTGGCGTTTTCATTCTGCCACCATCAGTTGATGTGCTGGAAACCCGTTTGCAGGGTCGGGGTCAGGACTCGGCTGAGATCATTGCCCGCCGCGTGGCGAATGCCCGCGAGGAATTGGCGCATCTGAACGAGTTCCCCTACGTTATAATTAATGAAAATCTGGAAGAAGCGTTAGCCGAACTGCTCGCGGTGTTTGCTGCAGCTCGGGTGCGACTGGAGAATCAGTCGCAACGGCATGCTGCGCTAATTGCTTCGTACCTTACTCGCTAACTAGATCGGAAAATCAAATGGCACGTATTACTGTTGAAGATTGCCTGAGTCGCATCCCTAACCGCTTTCAAATGACGCTGGCTGCGACATATCGTGCCCGCCAACTGGCCAACGGTGCAACGGCACACGTTGAAGCAGATCTGGATAAGCCAACGGTTATCGCGCTGCGTGAAATCGGTGAAGGCTTTGTTGGTACTGAAATTCTGATCCGTCCGCAGGCCTGAGTGATGGCGTAGGCAGGAATCCAGGGGCATACGATGAATACGGAAGCTCGCGCTCCGGTTAGCCCCGAGATTTCGCCTGATTTGCCACCGGCCTTAGGGCCGGATGACCCGGCATACCGGGTCTTTATTGATAGTCTGGATTATCTCTCTGCGGCCGATCTGGCGCGCGTTGAAGAGGCGTTCGTCTTTAGCGAACAGTGCCATCGTGGGCAGACGCGTATTTCTGGCGAGGCCTACATTACGCACCCGCTGGCAGTTGCCGGTGCTCTGGCAGACTGGAAGATGGATGCCGTTGCCATTATGGCGGCGTTACTGCACGACACGATTGAAGATACGGGTGTGACCAAAGCCGAACTGGCGCAACGCTTTGGTAAGCCTGTGGCTGAACTGGTCGAAGGGCTTTCGAAGCTCGACCGCCTGGAGTTTGCGAGCCAGCACGAAGCGCAGGCAGAAAACTTCCGCAAAATGTTGCTGGCCATGGCGCGTGATATCCGTGTCATTCTGATCAAGCTCACGGACCGGCTGCATAACATGCAGACTCTGGGTTCTATGCGTGCCGATAAGCGGCGGCGTATTGCCCGGGAAACCCTGGAGATTTACGCGCCAATAGCCAACCGCCTTGGCTTGAATACGCTGTTTCGGGAATTGCAGGATCTGGCGTTCCAGAATATCTATCCGCATCGTTATGAGGTTCTGGCACGTGCAGTGAAGTCCGTGCGTGGCAACCGTAAGGAAATGGTGCAGCGAATCTTGACCAGTCTGTCGGATAAATTGGCACAGTCTGGGGTGAAAGCTGAAGTCTTTGGTCGACAGAAAACCCTGTACTCGATTTACCGGAAAATGATCGAGAAACATTTGTCGTTTTCTCAGGTGCTCGATCTGTACGGCTTTCGTGTTGTCGTCGAGGATGATGCGAGCTGCTATACCGCGCTTGGCGCACTGCACGCGCTTTACAAACCGTTGCCCGGCAAATTTAAAGATTACCTCGCCATTCCTAAGGTCAATGGCTATCAGTCGTTGCATACGACCCTGATTGGCCCGTACGGTACGCCGATTGAAATACAGATTCGTACACGTGATATGCACCGACTGGCTCAGGAGGGTGTGGCATCGCACTGGTTGTATAAAGAGTCCGGCAAATTCTCGGATGATCTGCACGATAAAACCACCAAGTGGCTGGAGTCGCTGGTTGAGATGCAATCGATGAGTGGTGACTCGGCCGAGTTTTACGAGCATGCCAAAGTAGATCTGTTTCCGGATGAAGTTTTTGTTTTCACGCCGAACGGCAAGATCCTCACCTTGCCGCGTGGTGCCACGGCGGTTGATTTTGCCTATGCCGTTCACACTGACATTGGTAACCGTTGCGTTGCAGCGCGTATCAATCGCGAATTTGCCCCATTGCGCACCGAACTGCAAAACGGCGATCAGATTGAAATTGTCACGGCAGTGATTCCTAATCCGAATCCTGCGTGGCTCAAGTTTGTGAAGTCAGGGCGAACACGTAGCAAGATTCGCCATTTCTTGCGTTCGGCGCATCACGAATCATCGGCGGCGCTAGGCAAGCGCATGTTGTCGAGCGAGCTAGCCCGTTATGGGCAGCGTCTGCAGGATGTCCCAGACGCAGGTTGGGGCCGGGTACTGGAACGCTCTGGCGCAGAAGCCGAAGGCAACATGCTGAGCGAAATTGGCACAGGCCAGCGTCCGGCTGCCGATGTGGCCGTGGCGCTGCTGGGTCTTGATCCGAAGCAGGCGCTGCCAAAAACCAGTAGCGCGCCGGTGCTTATTAACGGATCAGAAGGCGTTGCAGTGCACCTGTCGACGTGTTGTCAGCCGATTCCCGGAGATCCGATTGTTGGCTCGCTGGATGCGACACGAGGTTTGGTCGTTCACACCCATGATTGTTTGCGTATTCGTCGCCACCTTGGGCAGGATGCGCAGAAATGGGTTGATGTGGAGTGGGCGCCTGAGATCAATAGCCAATTTGATGTACGGATTCGTGTGGAAATCCGTAACCAGCGTGGCGTGCTCGCCAAGATCTCAAGCGCTATTGCCGAGGCGGATTCGAACATCATGCATATCAGCATGGATGACGCCGGCGGCATGTATACGACCCTATTCTTTACCTTGCAGGTTCGTGATCGCAAACATCTCGCCCACGTGATGCGGGGTGTGCGACACATTCCGGAAGTCTCCAGAATCTCGCGAATCCGGGATAGCGAAGAGCGCGCCGTATGAAGGTGATCGTGATTGGTGCCGGCGTGGTCGGCACAACGACGGCTTGGTACCTGGCAGCGGCGGGACACGACGTTACCGTGATCGATCGACAACCCGGCGCCGGGCAGGAAACCAGTTTTGCGAATGGCGGACAGATTTCTGTGTCTCACGCAGAGCCTTGGGCAAACCCGCAGGCCATAGGAAAGATTCTGCGCTGGATGGGCAAGGAAGACGCGCCGTTACTATTTCGTTGGCGGCTTGATCCGGAACTGTTTCGCTGGGGCTTACGGTTTTTGAGTGAGTGCACGGCGTCGCGCACGCGTGCCAACATTCGCGCAATTGTTAGTCTGGCCAGTTACAGCCGGGATTGTTTGCAACAGCTTCGTTCAGATACTGGCATTGAATACGATCAGTTATCGCGCGGCATTCTGCATTTCTACACGGATGAGAAAGAATACAAAGCTGCGGATATGGCGGCCGATTTGATGCGTGATTACGGATTGGATCGCCGCCCGGTTACTGCTGCTGAGTGTGTGAGCATCGAACCTGCGCTTCAGGATGCGCGTGCCATGATGGTCGGTGGACATTACACACCGTCGGATGAATCAGGCGATGCACACAAGTTCACACGCAATCTTGCCGAACTTGCGAAGGCGCAGGGCGTTCGGTTTTTAACAGGCACCCCGGTAGCCCGCTTCCGGGGGAGTAGCGCCAGTATTGAATCCGTAGAGTTATACAACGGTGAAAAACTAGCGGCAGATGCGTACGTTGTTGCCTGTGGCAGTTTCAGTAATGCATTGCTAACGCCTTTAGGCTTGAGCTTGCCGATTTATCCTGCCAAAGGCTATTCGGCAACGTTTACGTTGGATGAGGGCGAGAGCTTTGCGCCAACGGTCAGCCTGACCGATGATGGTCACAAGATTGTGTTTTCGCGCCTAGGTAACCGACTACGTGTGGCCGGGACGGCAGAAATGAACGGATATGGGATGGGTTTGAATCAAGTACGTTGCGAAGCGATTACTGAACGAACCCGTCAGATTTTTCCGCATTTGCGCATAGTAGGCGCGCCAGAATACTGGACAGGTTTGCGCCCTGCAACGCCATCTAATGTGCCTTTTATCGGCCGCGCCAAACCATCAAATCTCTATTTGAATACGGGTCATGGCACGCTCGGTTGGACCATGGCATGCGGTTCAGGAAAAGCGCTCGCCGACATGATGTCAGGCCGTCGTGCCGAGACCGATTTCCCCTTCCAGTATCGATACTGAGGCTGCTGTAGTGCCTGATACAGCGATCACCTGGTTTGATACGCATGTGCACTGGGATGCGACAGAGTTTGATGAAGATCGTGATGCGGCGCTTGAGCGGGCGTATGCTGCCGGGGTTCGCTATTGTTTGAATCCCTCAGTGACTGTGCGAGGCATTGAACAGGTGCAGCAGCTTGCGGCGCAATCAGAGCGCCGCGCCCAATGGCCCCGCATCTTTCCGGCTTATGGCATCCATCCGCTTTATGTAGAGCAGAGTCAGGCTGACGACGTTCAGCTTTTAGAGCGTGAATTGCTGAGGCATCGTCCGGTTGCCATCGGAGAAATTGGACTAGATGCCTACATAGGCGCACCTGATTTCGAAAAACAACGCCAGCTCTTTGAAGATCAGTTGGTGTTGGCCATGACACATCGGTTACCCGTCATCTTGCACGTGCGCCACGCTGTGGAAGCGGTTATCCAATCAATCAAGCGCGTGCAAACCAGGGAGAAAAAAATTCCGGGAGGTATTGCGCACGCGTTTAATGGCAGCCTTGTTCAGGCAAAGCAGTTAATTGATATGGGATTTACGCTGGGCTTTGGTGGTAGCAGTACCTATGAAGGATCTACACGCATCAGATTGCTGGCTGAGCAGTTGCCGCTGCATGCGTTAGTGCTTGAAACCGATGCGCCAGATATGGCGCCGGCATGGCGCCGAGGGCGTCGTAATGAGCCCAGTCTGTTGCCGCGGATCGCAGAAACCATGGCTGCACTGAGAAAAATCTCCTTGGTTGAATTAGCCGAACAGACAACGCTCAATGCGTTTCAAGTATTAGGGCTGCCCAGAAATGGTGCGGCTGCACAATAAAACTGTTCCGAGAAATGCTTGGTAATCCCTTGTCTAGGCAGGATTTTTTCGTAGTGCCGTCAGCGGTGGTGCAAGATTTTGGTGCGTGCATCAAGGAAGCCTAAGTCTCGAAACGGCTTGTAGTAAGGCATTGCGGGATAGGCGGTATTAAAAAATTAACGTAAAGACTTGCAAAATCATTCGGGAATCAGTGCATAATGATTCCACGAGATCAATGAACGACTGATTGATCCTATCGATTTTGTACAAACCATCGGGAGACACCCACATGAATAAAGCTGAACTGATTGAAGTAATCGCTAAAGAAGCCAAGCTGAGCAAAGCTGCTGCACAAGCAGCTCTGGACGCTACTGTTGCTGCCGTTGTTAAGGCTGTAACCAAGGGTGACTCGGTGAGCCTGGTTGGTTTTGGTTCGTTCTCGAGCGGCAAGCGCGCTGCCCGTACCGGCCGTAATCCACAAACTGGCGAAACCATCAAGATTGCAGCTGCCAAGACCGTTAAGTTCTCGGCTGGTAAGGCATTCAAGGATTCCGTGAACAAGCGTAAGTAATTGCGTTTCGCTTCATGAGAACGACCCGCTTCGGCGGGTCGTTTTTTTTGCGCAGCACTTTGCGTTTCGTCAAACAAAAGAGCAAAATCTCCCTTTTGCTTTTTGCCAATCATCAGGGCAAGCCCCACCAATTAATCCATCCGGAGAGACTGCTCTGTCGGGTGATGCTGGAGTAGTTTATGGAGAAGGATCTGCGCGCCGCAGCATTGGAGTATCACCGTTATCCCACCCACGGGAAGATTTCGGTAACGCCAACGAAGGGGCTGACAAATCAGCGTGACCTGGCCTTGGCCTATTCTCCGGGCGTTGCTTTTGCGTGTGAAGAGATTGAAGCCAATCCGGATGAGGCTGATACGCTAACTTCACGGGGAAATCTGGTGGGTGTGGTGACTAACGGCACCGCGGTGCTGGGTCTGGGCAATATCGGCCCATTGGCATCGAAGCCTGTGATGGAAGGCAAAGGTTGTCTATTTAAGAAATTTGCCGGGATCGATGTATTTGATATCGAGCTCGCTGAGAACGACCCCGATAAGCTGATCGACATGATCGCCGCGCTGGAGCCCACGCTCGGCGGTGTGAACCTGGAAGACATTAAAGCGCCGGAATGCTTTTATATCGAACGTGAGTTGAAGAAGCGGATGAAGATTCCGGTCTTCCACGACGACCAGCATGGTACGGCTATTATTTCCGCCTCGGCGCTGATTAACGGCCT
>CAZGHR010000027.1:2732-5971 GCA_964525545.1 uncultured Dechloromonas sp. | reverse complement strand
ATTGCCGAGCTGGCTGAAGTGGAAGTGTCGGATGAAGTGGCCATGGCCTACGCCGGACACGACCTGCAATTTGGCCCGGAATACCTGATCCCGAAACCATTTGATCCGCGTCTGATTACACGTATTGCACCGGCCGTTGCTAAGGCAGCGGTTGCTTCAGGTGTTGCGCGTCGTCCTATCGCCGATATGGACGCATACATTGAACGACTGAAAGAGTTTGTCTATCACACTGGTATCGGCATGCGCGCCGTATTCGTGGCCTGTAAAGAAGGCGAGCGTCAGCGCATTATTTTTGCCGAAGGTGAAGATGAGCGCGTGTTGCGTGCGACCCAGATTATTCTGGAAGAGCAGTTGGCCACGCCAATTCTGATTGGTCGCCCGAGCGTTGTTGAGAAACGCCTGGAACGCGCCGGTCTGCGCATTCGTCCGGGCGTTGATTTTGAGCTGGTCAACCCTGAAAACGACCCACGCTACCGTGATTGCTGGACGGCGTATCACAAGCTCATGGCGCGTCGCGGTGTCACGCCGGCTGTTGCTAAGTCTGCCATGCGCCGTGACACAACGCTGATGGGCGCCATGCTAATGAAGCTGGGCCACGCCGATGGCATGATCTGCGGTGTTCTGGGTCAGTACGCGGATCACCTGAGTGTCGTGAATGACGTGATTGGAAAACGCAGTGGCGTCGGTGTTTTTGCAGCGATGAACTACCTGATGCTGCCAGGGCGCTCACTCTTTATTGCCGATACACACGTCAACGAGAATCCGAACGCCGAACAAGTGGCTGAAATTGCCATGTTGGCCGCCGATGAGGTGAAACGTTTTGGGGTGCATCCTAAAGTGGCATTGCTATCGCACTCTAACTTTGGTTCGTCATCGTCAGAGTCCGCCCTGAAGATGAGTCGTGCCGCCGCGCTGTTGCCTGCGCTGTCGTCCGGTGAAATGGATGTGGATGGCGAGATGCATGGTGATGCTGCTTTGTCGGAGGAGATCCGCTTGAGCGCTTATCCCGATTCAGCACTCAAGGGTGAAGCCAACGTACTGGTAATGCCAAATATTGATGCCGCCAATATCTCATACAATTTGATCAAGATGATTGGTGGGTCTGGCGTAACAATAGGCCCAATTCTATTGGGCGCGGCACATCCGGTGCACATCCTGACCTCGTCATCAACGGTGCGTCGGGTTGTTAACATGACGGCTATGGCGGTGCTGGATGCGTTGAAGATTAAACGCTAACTTGCCGATAATCGTTAAAGAGAATAGAGTATCCCGACAATTCGCAGCGATGCGAATGCTCGCATAACCCAAGGAGATATGTGTGAAAAAAACAATTCTGATCGCTGGTGCCGCATTGATTTCTGTTTCGGCATTTGCTGCAGCCCCTGCTGCACAACCACAGCAACGTGTTACCAGTACAGGCGAAATCGTTCAGCTTTGTAAAGATAAGGCTAATACGCAAGTGCAGGCTTACTGTAATGGTTTTGGCCAAGGCGTTTATGATTCCTACCTGGTGACGCGCCATCCAAAGGCTGCGCCTTCAAAGATTTGCGTGAAGCAGCCTGCACCGCAGCGTCAGCAAGTGCTTGACGAATACGTGGCATGGGCAGAAGCCAAGCCAGCTATTAAAGATATGCCAGCCGCTGAATCGGCCCTGCGTTTCCTTGCAGAGCGTTTCCCTTGCTCAACCGCCAAAGCTGGCAAGTAATCTGATTCCGGAGTGAAGACCATGAAAAAGACTTTGATGATTGTTCCTGTTGTTGCAGCGTTTCTGACCGGTTGTTCGGGCATGAGTGATACGCAGCAGCGTACACTGTCTGGCGGCGCCATTGGTGCTGCAGCTGGCGCTGGCATTACTGCTATCGCTGGTGGCAACCCGATCTGGGGTGCTGTAGGCGGTGCGGCTGTGGGTGCTATCGGTGGTTATGCGTATGACCAGTACGAGAAGTCGAAGCAGCGTGAATACAACCAGGGCTACCAGGCTGGTAAAGCATCGCAGTAATTGCGGTAATGCTTGAATAACAAAGGGCGCCGAGGCGCCCTTTGTCGTTGGTGCGGCACAATGCGTTAGGTTAAGCCTTGCGAGATACCTGGCTGATATCACGCACGGCGCCACGATCTGCCGAGGTCGCGAACAACGCATAGGCCTTAAGCGCTTGCGAGACAACGCGTTCGCGCGCCACGGGCTTCCAGGCTTTGTCGCCACGAGCATTCATCGCAGCGGTACGTGCTGCCAGATCGTCTTCACTTACGGCCAGGTGAATCCGGCGGTTCGGGATATCGATTTCAATGGTGTCACCCGTTTCTACCAGCCCAATGAGACCACCATCCGCGGCTTCTGGCGATACATGGCCGATGGATAGACCCGAGGTGCCACCCGAGAAGCGGCCATCCGTCAGTAAGGCGCAGGCTTTTCCTAGGCCGCGTGACTTGAGGTAAGAGGTGGGGTAAAGCATTTCTTGCATGCCCGGACCACCCTGCGGACCCTCGTAGCGAATCACCACCACATCGTTTTCGACCACTTCACCAGAAAGAATGCCTTCAACAGCACTTTCCTGGCTTTCGTAAACGCGTGCCTTGCCCGTGAATTGCAGAATCGATTCATCCACGCCAGCCGTTTTAACGATACAACCATTCAACGCCAGATTGCCGTGGAGTACGGCCAGGCCGCCATCTTGCGAGTAGGCATGGGCACGATTACGGATACAGCCTTCTTCCCGATCGGTATCCAGGTCATCGTAGCGGCGATCTTGCGAGAATGCCGTTTGTGTCGGGATGCCGCCGGGCGAAGCGCGGAACAGGGTTTGCACACGCTCGTCGGTACTACGCGTAATGTCGTAGTGATCCATGGCAGCGCCCAGCGTCGGTGCATGTACAGTCGGGGTGTCACGATGAATCACACCAGCTCGATCTAGTTCAGCGAGCAAGCCGAGAATACCGCCAGCGCGATGCACGTCTTCAATATGATATTTTTCCGTCATCGGCGCGACCTTGCACAGGCAAGGTACATGCCGTGAAATGCGGTCGATATCCTGCATCGTAAAATCAACACCCGCTTCTTGAGCGGCTGCCAGAATGTGTAGAACGGTATTGGTCGAACCGCCCATCGCTACATCGAGTGCCATCGCGTTTTCAAAAGCCTTCTTGTTGGCGATGTTGCGCGGCAAGACTGATGCATCATCCTGTTCGTAATAGCGCTTGCACAGCTCAACGATACGTTGGCCGGCACCTAGGAATAGGGA
>CAZGHR010000027.1:0-2632 GCA_964525545.1 uncultured Dechloromonas sp. | reverse complement strand
CAGTGCGCGTTGGCCATGTACTCCACGGAGTCGGCGATCAGTTCGCGGGATGGCAGGGAATAGAGCATGCCGCCGTGGCCCATGGCAATGCCATCATCCACGGCAATGGTGTTGAATTCTTTGGCAACGCCGCCCGCCGCTTCAATTTCACGTGCGACCAGTTGACCCAGATCTTTAAGATGCACGTGGCCCGGCACGAATTGCGTAAATGAATTCACAACGGCAATGATCGGTTTGCCGAAATCGCCGTCTTTCATGCCAGTGGCACGCCATAGTGAACGGGCACCAGCCATGTTGCGGCCATGGGTCGAAGTACGGGAGCGGTATTGCGGCATAACAGATCCTTTGGGAACAATCAGACGGGCTTTGCCTGAGCCGAGGGCTCATCGTGGCCTATAATTTCGTTATTCTATCGCCACAGCAGGGTTTTGCTGTGAACTTTACAGGTTGCTATGTCTTATCTGATTCACCCGCAGTTTGATCCTGTCGCTATAAGCATCGGCCCGCTGTCGGTGCATTGGTACGGCTTGATGTACTTGCTCGCTTTTGTGCTTTTTGTGCTGCTCGGCCGCGCACATGCCAAACAGCTGCCGCAAGCCGGCTGGACCAACCAGGCCATCGATGATCTGCTCTTCTATGGCGCACTGGGCGTTGTGCTCGGGGGGCGCTTAGGCTATGTGCTGTTCTACAAGGCAGGGTACTACCTGAGCCATCCGCTGGAAATCTTTGCCCTTTGGCAGGGCGGCATGTCGTTCCATGGCGGCTTGTTGGGCGTCTTGTTTGCGATGTGGCTTTATGGCCGCAAACACGGGCGCAGTTTTTTTGAAGTCACAGACTTTATTGCCCCGTTGGTGCCGCTAGGCTTAGCGGCAGGGCGTATGGGTAACTTTATTAATGGCGAACTCGTTGGTCGTGTGACCGATGTGCCATGGGCCATGATTTTCCCGCGTACGGATTATTTTCCGCGCCACCCATCACAACTCTACCAGTTTGCCCTGGAAGGGGTTCTGCTGTTTGTGTTGCTCTGGTGGTATGCCGCCAAGCCACGGCCACGGGCGGCTGTTTCAGCCGTGTTTCTGATGGGTTATGGTCTTGCGCGCTTTGTTGCTGAATTTGGCCGCGAGCCCGATGATTTTCTTGGTTTGCTCTTCGGTAATCTTTCCATGGGGCAGTGGCTCAGCCTACCCATGATTTTTGCTGGCATTGTGATGTATCGCTACAGCCAGCGCCAATCTGTTTAATATTCAAGGAGTATCAGCATGACACGTCCATTCAAGATTCTCGGTGTGCAGCAAATCGCCATTGGTGGCCCTTCGAAAGAAAAGCTACGTACGTTGTGGGTTGATATGCTCGGCCTCGAGATCACGGGTAACTTCGTTTCCGAGCGTGAAAACGTGGATGAAGACATCACCGCTATGGGCAAAGGCCCGTTCAAGGTAGAAGTCGATCTGATGCAGCCGCTGGATCCGGAAAAGAAGCCGGCCGTACACGCTACCCCGTTGAATCATATCGGTCTGTGGGTAGATAACCTGCCGGTAGCCGTTGAGTGGTTGACGAACAACGGCGTTCGTTTTGCACCGGGCGGCATTCGTAAGGGCGCTGCCGGTTATGACATTACCTTTATGCACCCGAAAGCCAACGATGAATTTCCGATTGCCGGCGAAGGCGTATTGATTGAGCTGGTACAGGCGCCGCAGGAAGTGATTGACGCGTTTGCCAAACTGGCTGGCTAATGCAGCGTGCTCAAGGCAACAAAAAGCCCGGCCTAAGCCGGGCTTTTTGTTGAAGCGGAGTTAGATCATTCAAACTCAATGATGATCTGATCGACCGATAGCGATTCGCCAGCGGCTGCCGAGACCTTCTTCACCTTGCCGTCTTGCTCGGCCTTGAGGATGTTTTCCATCTTCATGGCTTCGATAACGGCAAGCTTCTCGCCGGCCTTAACTTCTTGACCAACGGTCACGGCGACTTCACGTAGCAAGCCAGGCATTGGCGACAGCAGGAACTTCGACATATCCGGTGCCTGTTTTTCTGGCATCAGACAGAGTAGTTCGGCGGCACGTGCGCGCAGTACGGTCAGGTCTACCTGCGTGCCCCAGTGGAACAGGCGGTAGGCCAGCTTGCGGCGTTCTAGCTGCATAGTGAACGGTTCGCCATTAACGGTACCTTCAAACAGCGCTTCGCCCAATTTCCAATCTGAACGTAGTTTGAAGGTTTCGCCCGCATAAATGACGTCGTAACCACCTTCAGCCGCTTCAACCGTAACGCTATGCGGGACACCGTCGCGCAGCACAACCCATTCGTCACCCACCTTGAGCTCATGGCCGGGCAATTGACCGGTAACGCGTGCAGCGCGGTCGATATAGGTGCGATGAACGAATGCGGCAACGCTGAGTAGCAGTGCAGGATCATCGTGCGGCACATCGCTGGCGTCAAAGCCTTTCGGATATTCTTCGCTGATAAATGCCGTCGTGAAGTTACCAGCCTGGAAGCGTGGGTGCTGCATCAACGCAGACTGGAACGGGATGTTCGACGAAATGCCGCGGATCACAAAGCTATTCAGTGCATCGCGCATGCGTTCGATAGCTTGTTCACGGGTTGCTGCGTGAACGATCAGCTTGGCGATCATCGA
>CAZGHR010000026.1:9071-15213 GCA_964525545.1 uncultured Dechloromonas sp. | reverse complement strand
TTGCGCTCGACTTCTTTTTTCTCGGCCAGCATGTGTTCCAGATAGTGGATGCTGGCGCCGCCGTCCACAAAACCTTTGTCACGCATCAGTTCGTGGTGCAGCGGAATGTTGGTCTTGATACCTTCGACCAGCATTTCCGACAACGCGATACGCATTTTACGAATGGCCTGATCACGGGTTTCGCCGTAAGCAATCAGCTTGCCAATCATCGAGTCGTAGTAAGGCGGTACCTTGTAGCCGGCATACACGTGTGAATCCACACGGATGCCAGGGCCGCCCGGTGTGTGCCAGGCGGTAATGGTGCCGGGTGATGGCGCAAAGGTGTATGGGTCTTCAGCATTGATACGACATTCGATGGCGTGGCCACGGAACTCGATATCTTTCTGACGGAAGCGCAGTTTTTCGCCTGCCGCAATACGAATCTGCTCTTGCAGAATGTCGATGCCGGTAATCATTTCGGTCACCGGGTGTTCAACCTGCACGCGCGTGTTCATTTCGATGAAATAGAACTCGCCATTCTCGAACAGGAACTCGAACGTACCGGCGCCGCGATAACCGATCTTGCGACAGGCTTCGGCACAGCGTTCGCCGATCTTGGCGATCAGTTTTTCCGGAATGCCTGGTGCTGGTGCTTCTTCAATCACCTTCTGGTGACGACGTTGCATCGAGCAATCGCGTTCGCCCAGATACACGGCATTGCCATGCGTGTCGGCTAGCACCTGAATTTCCACGTGACGTGGATTTTCCAGGAACTTTTCCATGTATACGACCGGGTTACCAAAGGCCGTCTGGGCTTCCTGACGGGTCATCTGAACCGCGTTGATCAGTGCCGCTTCGGTATGCACCACGCGCATGCCGCGGCCACCGCCACCACCGGCGGCTTTAATAATCACTGGATAGCCGACACTGCGGCCAATGCGGATAATTTCTTTATGGTCTTCGGGTAGTGCTCCATCCGAGCCGGGCACACAAGGTACGCCGGCAGCCTTCATGGCGTCTTTGGCAGAGACCTTATCGCCCATCAGGCGAATCGTCTCGGCCTTAGGGCCGATAAAGACAAAACCACACTGCTCGACACGCTCCGAGAAGTCGGCGTTTTCCGACAGGAAGCCGTAACCCGGGTGGATCGCTTCGGCATCGGTGACTTCGGCCGCCGAGATAATGGCCGGTACGTTGAGATAGCTATCTTTCGAAGCGGCTGGGCCAATACAGACCGACTCATCGGCCAGCTTGACGTATTTGGCATCGCGGTCGGCTTCGGAGTGCACGACCACGGTTTTAACACCCAGCAGGCGACAGGCGCGCTGGATGCGGAGGGCGATCTCCCCCCGGTTGGCGATTAGAATCTTTTCAAACATGGCGATTAGCCGATGATGAACAGAGGTTCGCCAAATTCAACCGGTTGGCCGTTTTCAATCAGGATCGCTTTCACTACGCCAGTGGCATCCGATTCGATTTCGTTGAGCAGCTTCATGGCTTCGATAATGCACAGCGTCTGACCTTCTTTAACGCTATCGCCTACTTCGACGAAAGCCTTGGCTTCTGGCGACGAGGCACGGTAGAAGGTGCCAACCATCGGGCTCTTCACTTCGTGGCCAGCAGGCTGGGCTGGTGCGGCAGCTGCTGGAGCTGCGGCGGGAGCCGCTGCAGGAGCGGCAGCAACAGGGGCTGGCGCATAAATCTGATGCGCGACAGGCGCAGCATTCAGTTGCTTGGCGATACGGACTTTTTCTTCACCTTCGGTGACTTCCAGTTCGGAAATGCCGGATTCTTGTACCAGGTCGATCAGTTTTTTGAGTTTGCGCAGATCCATAATGGGCTCCTGAAGTCGTGTCAGCGAATGATTAAAGGTGAAAGCGGCAGACTCAGGCTTGGCCTGGGTCTAAATTATCTGAAAGTGCTGCGATGATGTAGTCAAATGCAAGCAAATAGCCTTGTGCGCCCAATCCGGTGATGGTGCCAATGGCTTTGTCCGAGAAATACGATTGATGTCGGAACTCTTCGCGGGCGTGCACGTTTGATAGGTGCACTTCGATAAACGAGAGATCCGAAGCCAGTACTGCATCACGCAATGCCACGCTGGTGTGTGTGAATGCCGCTGGGTTGATGATCAGAAAATCAAAGCCTTCTTCGCGTGCGGCATGAAGTCGCTCAATCAGGGCGCCTTCGTGGTTGCTCTGGAATGTTTCGAGCACGATGCCGGCACGTTCGGCACGATCTGCCAGTGCACGATCAATATCAGCCAGCGTCGTGGCACCGTAAAGATGCGGCTCACGCTGCCCCAGCAGATTGAGGTTCGGCCCGTTGAGAACCAGAACTTTACCCAGCGATTCGCCCGTAGGCGTATTGGTGCGATTGTTCATGGCGCTTATTGTCTCCCAATTAGCTGCAAATTGCCAGTCTTTAAGCTAATGATCGCCACCAGATGTCAGCAAGATGGCAACCAAATCGAGTTACTTTAATGCTTTGGCGATGTCTGCTTCCAGGTCTTTGCGCGTGTAAACACCAAAGTGACGGCTGGTGATGCCTTCTTTCGCGTTAATCATGAGCGTAAATGGCACGGCATCATGGCGGTTGCCTAAGGCTTGCGAAAGCTCAAAGGCCTGTTGACCCCCTACGGCGATAGGATAATTCACCGGCGTTTTCTGGAGAAATGCCTTAACGTTATCTGCCTGATCGGCGGCGATGCCAACAAAAACCACGTTTCTGTCTTTGTAGGTCGTCTGCACTTCGCTGAACATCGGCATTTCTTCTACGCAGGGCGGGCACCAGGTCGACCAGAAGTTAATCACGACGGTCTTGCCACGCAGGGTCGTTAGATCAACCGGTTTGCCGGCGGCATCTTTAAACTGGGCGTCGAAAAATTTGGCGGTCACTTGCGGACCATTGAGCGCGCTCTGACTGTTGTCGAACTTCGAGCAACCCGAGATCAATGCGATAGCGGCCAGGCCAGTCAGCGTTAAGTTACGAAACAGGGCGCGGCGTGAAAGCAGATTAAAACGCATGTGCAGATATTCTTTCTTAAGTGAGTGTGCCCGTGTTTTAGTGGCCGTTAGCTCTATTTTACCGGCAAATTCGCATCCGATACGAAAGCCGCATCGATTGTCATCCGTGCGCGTACATTTTCTGCGTGGGCGCGTTCTCGTATCGAACCGTCGTGCTTTCTAAAGACGACCCGCTCATCATGGCTCGGGTAAATCACCAGATTCACGACCAGTTCGTTGCGCGATACCTGCAGTACGGCACTCGTACGATCGTTACGTGTTTTGGCAAATTCGTACTCAATACCCTGGTTAAGCAGGAAGATCTCGACATCTTTGTCGCTATCCGGATACAGCAGTATGTCGATCATTGAATAACGACCGGCGGTACCATCCAGCACCGAGCCGGTGAGATACGGGTGAAACTCGGCCAGGAGTTCCATCCAGTACAGGGCTTCTGCGCGCATGATGGCAATACGTTCTTGCTGTTCGCTATCCTGAAAAATGGCCTGATGGGTGCGCAGGGCGTCATAGACTGCCTGGCTGGTGGGAAGGCCAATCCACTCAGGCAGATTCAGCTGGTGAGCGGCTTTGCGTTTTGCCAACTCGACATCATCCACGCCGTCTTCAGCCATTAGGCGTGCGGCCACGGCGGCAATATGGGCAGTGCCGTTGTTCTGCATGCCGGCTGGGCGTCGTCGGTGGCGCATCGGGTCTCTCCGGGGCAGGTACAATGGATTCCATTCTAAACCTACCTGCCGGATATTGCGCCGGCATGACAATGCAAAGACGAAAGACGGGAAAGACGATGCATTTGCATATTCTGGGTGTCTGCGGCACCTTCATGGGCGGCCTTGCGCAACTGGCGCGGGCAGCAGGGCACAAAGTCACCGGCTGTGATGCGGGCGTGTATCCACCCATGAGCGATCAGCTGCGTGGTGCCGGCATTGAATTGATTGAAGGGTTTGATCCATCGCAGCTATCGTTAAAGCCGGATGTGTTTGTGATTGGCAACGCTGTTTCACGCGGCAATCCCTTGCTTGAAGCCATTCTCGACGCGGGGTTGCCATATGTGTCTGGTCCACAGTGGCTGGCCGAGCATATCCTGCAAGGACGCTGGGTGTTGGGCGTAGCGGGCACGCATGGCAAAACCACCACGGCGTCGCTGCTCGCCTGGATTCTGGAAGACGCCGGTCTGGCGCCGGGCTTTCTGATCGGTGGTGTGCCCTGCAACTTCGGCGTATCTGCACGGTTGCATGGCGCACTGGAAGATTCGCCGTTTTTCGTGATCGAAGCCGATGAGTACGACACCGCCTTTTGCGACAAGCGCTCGAAGTTTGTGCACTACCATCCGCGTACGGCCATTCTGAATAATCTGGAATTCGATCATGCCGATATCTTTGCCGATCTCGGTGCGATCGAAACACAGTTCCATCATCTGGTGCGCACCATGCCGGGTAATGGCCTGATTGTTTCCAATGCCACCGAACCGGCGTTATCGCGCGTATTAGAGCGCGGCTGCTGGACGCCGGTTGAAGGCTTTGGCGAGGGCAGCGGTTACACCATTACTGGTGATGATGCGACGGGCAGTTTGATTGTTCACGAAGGCACCAAGAAAATCGGTGAAGTCACCTGGGCCTTAACAGGCGAACACAACCGAATGAATGCGCTGGCCGCCATGCTGGCGGCACGTCACGTCGGTGTGCCGCTGGATAAGGGCCTCGACGCCCTATCGCGTTTTGAGAACGTGAAGCGCCGCATGGAAGTGCGCGGTGTGGAACGTGGTGTCACCGTTTACGATGATTTCGCACACCATCCAACGGCCATTACGACGACGGTTGCCGGTTTGCGTCGCAAGGTTGGCGATGCGCGCATTCTGGCCGTGATCGAGCCACGCTCAAACACCATGAAGCTCGGTGTGATGAAAGATCAGCTGCCGCAGAGTCTGGCGGCGTGCGATCGTGTGTATTGCTATGGCGCCAATCTGGGTTGGGATGCGGCGGCAGTGTTGGCACCCATGGGATCGGCGGCCGAAGTGCATGAAGACTTTAGCGCCATGGTGAAAGCAATAGTCGCAGAAGCCAAGGCCGGAGACCACGTGCTGGTTATGAGCAACGGTGGTTTCCAGGGAATTCACAACAAGTTGCTGGAAGCCCTGATATCATCCTAAAACGCTTTGCATTTTGCGCTCCGCAAACAGAGCACCTTAATTTTCTCTTGGAGAACTTTGCATGAAAAAATCGCTGCTACTGGCCGCACTGCTGGCTACCGCTGGTCTGAATGTTCAAGCTCAAACGGCTGCTCCAGCTGCTGCCCCAGCTGCTGAAGTTGCTCCTGTTGCTGCAGAAGTGACCGTCATGACGGCCACCGTTGACTCGGTAAACGCCAAGACACGCACAGTGATGCTGAAGAACGATCAAGGCCAACTGGCACCAATGACCGTTGGTAAATCGGTCACTAACTTCAACAAGATCAAGAAGGGTGACACCTTTGTTGTTGAGTATGCACAAGCCGTAGTGGTTGGTCTGGTTGCTGCCCCTAAGGGTGCCCAGCCTAGCGTTACCGGCACCCGCACCGTGAAGGTTCAGGATCAATCTAACAAAAAACCATTTGCTGAAGAAATCGACACCATCAAGGCAACTGCTGTGATTAAGAGCATCGACGCCAAGGCACGTAAGGCTGAGATCACTATGCCTGATGGTAAGGTCAACAAGGTTAAAGTTGATAAAGCTGTTCTGGGCCTAGAAAATTTCAAGGTCGGTGACGATGTGGTTGTTGAATACGTCCAAGACATGGCTGTTGGCTTTGTAGCAACGCCTAAGAAGTAATCGGCGTCATGCCGAATAACAAAAAAGCACCTTCGGGTGCTTTTTTGTTGGGCGAAAAAATTTTATAAGTTAAGCGTGAATCGCTTCACCCAGATACGCTGCCCGTACGCGGTCATCTTGTAGCAACTCTGATGAGATGCCGCTGAGCGTAATCTTGCCAGATTCGAGCACGTAGGCACGGCTGCTGACTTTAAGTGCCAGGCGGGCGTTCTGTTCAACGAGCAGAATGCTAACGCCGCTATCGCGAGCGCTGGTGATGAGTTCGAAGATGCGGTCCACCATAATCGGCGCGAGGCCCATAGAGGGTTCATCTAGTAATAGCAGGCGTGGTGC
>CAZGHR010000026.1:0-8971 GCA_964525545.1 uncultured Dechloromonas sp. | reverse complement strand
CCATAATCGGCGCGAGGCCCATAGAGGGTTCATCTAGTAATAGCAGGCGTGGTGCAGACATGAGTGCGCGTGCAATCGCGAGCATCTGCTGTTCGCCGCCCGAGAGGGTGCCGGCGAGTTGAGAGGCGCGCTCTTTAAGACGTGGTAAGCGTTCAAGCAGATTCTCTAAACGCTCGTGAATAATGTGCTGCTCTTTAACGCGAAAAGCACCCAGCTTCAAATTCTCAAGAACGGTTTGGCGGGCAAAAACACCGCGTCCTTCTGGTACCAAGGCAACGCCCCTTGCCACGAGTTCGTGCGCCGGAAGGCGCATTAAATCAATAGGGGGCTCACCGGGTGGGTTCAGAAGCACTTGGCCGGTAGCCTGGGGCAACATGCGCGCCAGTGCTTTGAGCGTGCTGGTTTTGCCGGCACCGTTGGCGCCGATGAGCGCTACCAGTTCGCCGGGCTGCACATCAAAGCTGATGTTCTTAACAGCCTGGATGCCGCCATATTGAAGGTGCAGGTTCCGGACTTCAAGCATGAGCGCTGCTCCCTAGATACGCTTCAATCACGCGCGGGTGTTGTTGTACAACAGCAGGTACGTCTTCGCAGATGAGCTCACCATAATCGAGCACAGCGATGCGATCGCACAATCCCATGACGAGCTGTACGTCATGCTCAATGAGCAGAATGCTGATGCCATCGGCGCGAATAGCCTCGATGAGTTGGCGTAGGCCGGCAGTTTCGTTGGCATTCATGCCGGCAGCGGGTTCATCCAGGCAAAGCAGGCGTGGATTCGTGGCCAGGGCGCGGGCGATTTCCAGACGGCGTTGGTCACCATAGGATAAATGCTTGGCGAGGTCATGGGCACGCGCAGAGATGCCCACGTAATGAAGCAACTGAAGGGCCATATCTTCAGTGGCTTGTTCTTCGCGGCGATTAAACGGCGTGCGCAGAATGTCACTCAGGATATTGCTGCGTAGTCGGGCATGGCGACCGACCATCACATTCTCGAGTGCCGTCATGTTGGCAAACAGGCGAATGTTCTGGAAGGTACGGGCAATACCTTGGCGTACAGTTTTGTCCGGTGCGTTGCTGATCAGTGGGGCATCATTAAAAATGAATTGGCCGGCATCAGGTACGTAAAGACCGGTCAGGCAGTTGAAGAGGGTGGTCTTGCCAGCACCATTCGGGCCGATCAAACCATAGACTTCATCGGCATTCAGCGTGAGAGAGATGTCTTTCAGCGCCTGAACACCGCCAAAGGATTTGCTGATGTGTTCAGCGCGTAGCAGTACCTGTTTCATCGGGCGCCTTTCACATCGGACTCACAGGCACGTCGGCCGGTGCATCGCTACGCTGGATGTCTTCGATCTCACGGCGGCGCTGTGGGGATGGCCAGAGGCCGCTGGGGCGGTAGCGCATCACAAGCACCAGCGCCAGGCCGAATAGAAGCATCCGAAGGCTTTCGGGGTCAACCAGTACGCTGCCAAATAGGGTTTGTTGCACGGGTCCGGCGATCTGCCGGAAGAACTCGGGCAGTACGGTGAGCAGCAGTGCACCAAAGATAACGCCGGGAATATGCCCCATGCCACCCAGTACCACCATGCAAAGTACCATCACTGATTCGAGCAGACCGAAGGACTCCGGGCTCACGAATTGCTGGAAGCCTGCAAAGAGACCGCCCGCCACGCCGCCAAAGGTAGCGCCCATAGCAAATGCGAGGAGTTTGACGTTACGCGTGTTAATGCCACAGGCCTTGGCAGCCACTTCATCTTCACGAATGGCGGCCCAGGCGCGGCCAACACGTGAGCGCTCCAGGCGGATAGCGATGCCGATGATAAGGAGTGCAGCCACTAAGAACAGATAGTAGTAGCTTACGAGTGGGGGCAAGGTGATAAAGCCAAGATCTAGTGGGCGCGCCAGTGACACATTGCCGAAGTGAACCGCATCAATAGCCGAGATACCCTGCGGCCCGTTGGTAATGTTAACGGGGGCGTTTAGGTTGTTTAAAAAGATGCGGATTATTTCGCCGAAGCCCAGGGTCACAATTGCGAGGTAGTCACCCCGTAGTTTTAGAGTGGGCGCGCCCAGCATGACGCCAAATAGACCGGCGACACCGGCCCCTATGGGCAAAATAGCCCACATGGGCCAATGCAGACCGAATTGCGGACTCGCCAGTAGCGCCCAGAGATAAGCACCGACGGCATAGAAGGCGATGTAGCCCATATCGAGCAGTCCGGCAAATCCGACAACGATGTTGAGGCCGAGTGCCAACATCACATAAAGCAGTGCAAAGTTCAGAATGCGCAGCCACGTATTGCCAAATCCTGCGGCAACTAACCAGGGTAGGCTCGCGAGCAATAGGCCGAGTAGGGCCCAGGCGAGCCAATGAACACGGTCATCATTCGGCTGACGGGTGAGGCGTGCAAAAAAACGGGCGGTCATTTTCATGGGGCTGTCCTTATGCGCGCTCGGAGACGCGTTCGCCCATCAGACCGCCTGGTCTGAAAACGAGTACGCCAATCAGGACGAGGAAGGCAAAAATGTCCTGGTAGTGCGAACCAAGTAACCCACCTGTGATGTCTTCGATATAGCCAGCGCCCAATGATTCGATTAGACCAAGCAAGAGGCCACCCAGCATGGCGCCCGTAATGTTGCCGATACCGCCCAGTACTGCCGCTGTAAATGCCTTGAGGCCAAGCATGAAGCCCATGTAATAGTGTGCGACGGAATAATTGGCACCGACCATCAGGCCGGCCAGTGCAGCCAGAGCGGCACCAATGATGAAGGTAAGCGTAATGATCCGGTTCACCGGAATACCCATCAGCTCGGCAATGGCAGGGTTTTCTGCGGTAGCGCGCATTGCCTGGCCAAGCGTCGTGCGCTGGATCATCCACGACAGAATAGCCATGGTGAGTGCAGCGAGGCCAATCGTGACTGTTTGGAGCAGGGTAATCTGTGCGCCGCCGATGTCGAAGTTAATCGTTGGCAGAATGTCCGGGAAGGCATGGTAGCCACGGCCCCAGATCATCATGGCCAGATTCTGCAGTAGGATCGACACGCCGATGGCGCTAATCAGTGGAGCGAGTTTGGGGGCATGACGCAGCGGGCGATAGGCATAGCGCTCAATGGCCCAGGCTAATGCCATACAAACCGGCGCGGCCACTAGTACAGAAATTAAGGCGAGTAGAATGGGCGGGATGCCGCTGGGCAGCAGTGCTGTCATAACGCTATAGCTGACCAGTGCACCAATCATCACGACTTCACCATGGGCGAAGTTGATCAGCCCCAGAATGCCATAGACCATGGTGTAGCCCAACGCGACGAGTGCATAAATGCTACCGAGCACTACGCCGTTGATGATCTGCTGGAGAAGTATATCCATGGCTCAAAAAATTGCCCGACCAGTTGGCCGGGCAATGTTGTTCCCTTGCGTGATTATTTGGCCGCTTTTGCCGAGGCTTCAACGGTTTCTACATAAGACCAGTTGCCGCCCTTGTCCTGGTAGATCGATACGGCTGGCGTAGCCAGGTCGCCATTGGCATCAAACACGACTTTGGCGGTAACGCCCTGATACTGGCTCTTGCCCACTTCGGGCAGGTACTTGGCAGGCTCTGCCGAATTGGCACGCTGCATCGAGTCGGCCATAACCATTACAGCGTCATAGACATACGGTGCGTAAAGCTGAATCTGCTGGTTGTAACGTTTCTGATACTTGTCTTTGAATACCGTGCCGCCAGGCATTTTTTCCAGTGGAACGCCTGGCAGTGAACAGTACTGACCATCGGCGGCGTTACCGGCCAGTTTGATGAACTCAGGTGTACAACCGCCATCGCCAATCAGGAAGGTTGCCTTGAGACCCAGTTCGCGTGCCTGTTTGAGCGCAGGGCCGCCCTGTGCATCCATGGCGCTGAAGAACAGCACATCCGGATTGGATGCTTTGATCTTGGTCAGGATTGCCTTGAAGTCGGTGGCTTTGTCGGTGGTGAATTCCTGGGCAACGATCTTGGCGCCACCCGCTTCTACGGCTTTCTTGAACTCATCAGCCAGACCTTGGCCGTAAGCGGTGCGGTCGTCCACAATGGCGATGGTTTTTGCCTTGAGTGTTTTGGTGGCGAACTGAGCCAGGGCTTGTCCCTGGTGAACGTCATTCGCGAAAACGCGGAAAGCCGTCTTGAAGCCTTGCTGTGTGTAGGTCGGGTTCGTTGCAGAACCAGAGATCTGGGGAATGCCACCTTCGGAATAAATGCGCGATGCCGGGATGGTGGTGCCGGAATTCAGATGACCGACAACGCCATTGACCTTCTGGTCGACGAATTTCTGAGCCACTGTGGTGCCAGCTTTGGGGTCAGCCTGATCGTCTTCCGAGATCAGTACAAACTTCACTTTGTTCCCACCGATGCTCAGGCCGCGGCTGTTGAGTTCATCGATCGCCATGACTGCGCCGTTTTCATTGTCTTTGCCCAGGTGAGCCTGTGGACCCGTCAGCGGTGCAGCATGACCGATTTTGATGGTCACTTCGCCGGTAGCGGCAGGGGCGCTATCTTTATTGCCGCATGCGGTCAGGCCAAGCGTAGCAAGCAGCAGGGCAATGGCGGAAAGGGTGTGGCGCTTGTGCAGGGTCATGTCAGGCTCCGAAAAATATTTCTGCCATTTTTACATAAAAAAACCGACCCCGTGAGGTCGGTTTTATGGGCGCTGCTACGCAATTATTTTGCGGCGTCTACCATGTAGTCAACAGCAGCTTTGACATCGTCATCCGACAGCGATGCATTGCCACCCTTTGGCATCATGGCAGTGCCTGGTTTGCCCTTCAGAGCGGTGTTGTAAAGTGCTGGCATGCCAGTCTTGATGCGTGGTGCCCAGGCGGCTTTGTCGCCGAACTTAGGTGCATTAGCGGCGCCGGTAGCGTGGCAGCTAGCACAGGCTTTGGTGTAAGTACCTTTGCCATCAGCAGCAATGGCGTTCTGGGCAAGCAGTACGCCGGCAGCAGCGGCGATTACGAGCATAGCTTTCATGTTGTATGTCTCCTGATAGTGAGTGCGCGAATCTGGACAGTTGATGATTCAGTTAACTGTACGGCTAGTTTAAAACATAAAACCCTGTAAAGGCCAGAAAAATCTAGGGTTTTTACGCCGAGTGATTCATTCAGAATAAATCAGGCCGTCGACCAGCAAGTCAGAGGCCGAGACGGCGGCAGATTTCCAGGGTGAGCGCAGACTGATTCATCGTGTAGAAATGCAGACCCGGCGCGCCGCCTTCAATCAGCTGCTCGCAGAGGTCTGTAATGACATCCAGGCCAAAGGCTTTGATGCTGTCCGTGTCGTCGCCATAGCTTTCCAGCGTGCGACGCATCCAGCGCGGGATCTCGGCGCCACAGGCATCTGAAAAGCGGGCCAGCTTGGTAAAACCGCTAATTGGCATGATGCCCGGTACGATGGGCTGAGTCACGCCGGCATTACGGGCGGCTTCGACAAAGTTGAAATAGGCGTCGGCATTGAAGAAGTACTGCGTAATGGCCGAATCTGCACCCGCATTCATTTTGTTAACAAAGGCGCGCAGATCGTCTGCGGGCGTGCGAGCCTGCGGGTGCCATTCCGGGTAGGCAGCGACTTCGATGCTGAAGTGGTCGCCGGTGGTTTCGCGGATGAATTCGACCAGTTCATTGGCATAACGGAATTCGCCGGCTTCGGCCATACCGGAAGGGAGGTCACCACGTAGGGCGACGATACGATTGATACCTAGATCTAGATACTCATCGAGAATTTCACGGATGCTGTCACGGGTGGAGCCAATGCATGAGAGGTGCGGTGCGGCATCAATGCCTTCGTCGACCATTTCGCGGATCACGGCAAATGTACGCTCCCGCGTGGACCCGCCTGCGCCATAGGTGACCGAACAGAAGGTGGGCTCAAGCGCGGCCAGCTTTTGGCGGACAACACGAAGCTTCTCGAGTCCTTCCGGTGTTTGTGGCGGGAAGTATTCGACGGAGAGTTCGACCGATGGTTGAGTCATGCAGGAATCCGGGGAAAATCAGACGCGCTCGACGCGTGGTTGCTCGGTCAGTGACGAGAGGAACCAGCTGGCGATGCTGTAAACAATAGAACCAAAGAGGGCGGCAAAGAATCCTTCTACTTTGAAACCGCTGAGGATGTCGCCCACCCACCAGAACATCATCGCGTTGATCACGAATAGGAACAGTCCCAGCGTGAGCAGGGTGACCGGTAGCGTGAGCAGGATGAAGATCGGGCGGATGACTGCATTGACCAGGCCTAGAATCACGACAGCGATGAGTGCAGAGCCGAAGCTCTCTATGTGGATGCCCGGTACGATGTACGGGACCAGCAGCAACGCGACAGCATTTAGTGCCCAGGTCAACAGCAGTTTCATGGCGAGGTTTCCTTCGATTAGTAGCGGTAGTGTTCTGGCTTGTATGGGCCAGCCTTGTTAACACTAATATACGCTGCTTGCTGATCGGTGAGTTCAGTGAGCTGTGCGTTCAGCGTCTTCAGCTGCAGGCGGGCGACCTTTTCATCAAGGTGCTTAGGCAGCGTGTAAACGCCAACCGGATACTTGTTGGTATCGCGTTCGGTCCACAGTTCGATCTGGGCAATCGTCTGGTTCGCAAACGACGAGCTCATCACGTACGACGGGTGACCTGTGCCGCAACCCAGATTCACCAGGCGACCCTTGGCCAGCAGGATGATGCGCTTGCCGTCCGGGAAAATCACGTGATCAACCTGTGGCTTGATTTCTTCCCACTGGTATTTTTCGATCGAAGCGACATCGATTTCGTTATCGAAGTGACCGATGTTGCAGACGATGGCGTTGTTCTTCATCTTGACCATGTGGTCATGGGTAATGACGTGGAAGTTGCCGGTGGTGGTGACGAAGATGTCAGCGTGTTCAGCGGCGTATTCCATCGTGACGACGCGGTAGCCTTCCATGGCAGCTTGCAGGGCGCAGATCGGATCGATTTCGGTGACCCAGACTTGAGCCGACAGTGCACGCAGTGCCTGTGCCGAACCCTTGCCCACATCGCCGTAACCGGCAACGACAGCAACCTTGCCGGCAACCATCACATCGGTGGCGCGCTTGATGCCATCGACCAGCGATTCGCGGCAGCCATACAGGTTGTCGAACTTCGATTTGGTGACCGAGTCATTGACGTTGATGCCAGGGAACTTGAGGTCGCCACGGGCATGCATCTGATAAAGACGGTGTACGCCGGTGGTGGTTTCTTCGGTTACGCCCTTGATCTTGCTCAAACGGTCGGAGTACCAGGTTGGGTCAACGGCGATCTTGGCCTTGATGGCGGCAAACAGGATGCGCTCTTCTTCACTGCCCGGGTTATTCAGCACGGCCTGATCTTTTTCTGCTTTGGCACCGAGATGCAGCAACAGCGTGGCATCGCCGCCGTCATCAAGAATCATGTTCGAGTAACCGCCATCGGTCCACTCGAAAATGCGGTGGGTGTAATCCCAGTAGTCTTCAAGCGATTCGCCCTTCACGGCAAAGACCGGCGTACCTTGAGCAGCAATAGCGGCGGCAGCGTGATCCTGTGTCGAGAAGATATTGCACGAGGCCCAGCGCACTTCGGCACCCAGGGCTTGCAGGGTTTCGATCAGTACGGCGGTCTGGATGGTCATGTGCAGCGAACCGGTGATGCGGGCGCCACGCAGTGGCTGGGTGGCGGCGAATTCTTCGCGGATCGCCATCAGACCCGGCATTTCGGTTTCGGCGATAAGAATCTCGCGGCGACCCCAGTCGGCCAGCGACATATCGGCAATGACGTAATCTTTTTGTGTTGCGTTCATAGAGCTTCCTTTTCCCTAAAGCAAAGCGGGCGTGAATCAAGCAAGGAAACCGTTGAACTTGTGTTGCATATTCTGCGGTCTTCACCTGATCCACCAACCCCGCAGGTTGGTCAGGTGAGCGCAGTTAATCAGTCCGAGCCTGGCAGCAGAAAAACTCTGCGTCGCAGCGCTCCTCGGAATGGGGCGAATTGTACCAGAATCTGCTCGAAAAAAATCCCGGATCGCCCAAATAGGCGTCCGGGATCAATGGCTTACTGGGGTTTACAGGCCGGCGGCAGCGCGCAGTGCGTCAGCCTTGTCGGTCCATTCCCAGGTGAATTCCGGCTCTTCGCGGCCAAAGTGGCCGTAAGCGGCGGTCTTCGAGTAGATTGGACGCAGCAGATCCAGCGATTGGACGATGCCCTTCGGACGCAGGTCGAAGTGCTCGGCCACCAGTGCGGCAATCTTTTCATCCGAGATCTTGCCGGTGCCAAAAGTGTTGACCATCAGTGACACAGGCTTAGCCACGCCGATGGCGTAGGCAACCTGAACTTCAGCCTTGTCGGCCAGACCGGCGGCCACAATGTTCTTGGCCACGTAACGACCGGCGTAAGCAGCCGAGCGGTCAACCTTCGATGGATCCTTACCCGAGAAAGCGCCACCACCGTGGTGGGCAGCGCCACCATAGGTGTCAACGATGATCTTGCGACCCGTCAGGCCACAGTCACCGTGCGGGCCACCGACCACAAAACGGCCGGTCGGGTTGATCAGGTAACGGATGTTGTCGTTGATGAATTCGGCAGGCAGCACTGGCTTGATGATCTCTTCGATCACGGCTTCTTCGATCTGCTTGTGAGTGACGTCCGCATCGTGCTGGGTCGAAACCACAACGGTATCGATGGCGACGGGCTTGCCGTCCACATAACGCACAGTCAGCTGGCTCTTGGCATCCGGACGCAGCCAAGGCAGACGGCCATCGCGACGCAGGTCGGCCTGGCGCTGCATGATGCGGTGTGCATAGAAAATCGGGAATGGCATCAGGGTCGGGGTTTCGCGGCAGGCGTAACCGAACATCAGGCCCTGGTCGCCCGCGCCCTGATCCAGATCAATGCCTTCACCTTCGTTTACGCCCTGGGCGATGTCCGGGCTTTGACGATTGATGGCAGTCAGGATGGCGCACGACTTGTAGT
>CAZGHR010000025.1:0-15632 GCA_964525545.1 uncultured Dechloromonas sp. | reverse complement strand
GGGAATGCCTTACGCGGTTTAATGCCGGCCTATCTCAAATAACCTTAGCCCTGCTGTAGTTTTGCAAGTTGCGGTTTGAGCATGGCCAGTGTGTTGCCAAAGTCGGCCATGCGTTGACGCTCTTGCTCAACAACGGCAGGTGGTGCGCGATCAACGAAGGATGCATTGCCCAACTTGCCTTCAGCCTTCTTGATCTCACCCTCGAGACGTTCAATTTCTTTTTCCAGACGGGCAATTTCCGCCGGAACGTCAATTTCCACTTCTAGCATCAACTGAACGTTACCGAGAACGGCAACCGGTGCCAGGGCATCTGTCGGCAGCGCTTCAACAAAACGCACGTCGGCCAGTTTTGCGAGTGCTTTAAGAATCGCAGTCGCGGTCGAGAGTTCGGCTTGTTCCGCTGCTGGTGCGGCAATGATAAGAGGCACACGTGTTGCTGGGGAAAGGCTCATTTCGCCACGCAGATTACGGCATGCGGAGACCAGACCCTTGAGGCGTTCGATCTGGGCTTCTGCGGCATTATCGATACCTGCGTCATCGCAGATCGGGTAGCCTGCAAGCAGAATGGTGTCATGGGTCTTGCGGCCAGCCATCGGGGCAATGGTTTGCCACAGTTCTTCGGTAATAAACGGAATGAACGGGTGCGCCAGTCGCAGAATGGTTTCAAGCACGCGCAATAGTGTACGGCGTGTTGCGCGTTGCTCTTCCGGTGTGCCAGTCTGAATCTGCGTCTTGGCGATTTCCAGATACCAGTCACAGTACTCATCCCAAACCAGGTGGTAAAGCGCCTGAGCTGCCAGGTCGAAACGGTACTCACCAAGTTGTTGGCCGATTTCCGCTTCAGCGCGTTGAAGCAGACTCACAATCCAGCGATCAGCGGCTGAGAATTGGAGGTCTGCTTCTGCTGCATCAATACCGCAATCTTGCTCTTCGGTATTCATCAGCACGAAACGTGTGGCGTTCCACAGTTTGTTGCAGAAATTGCGGTAGCCTTCGCAACGCGATAGATCGAACTTGATATCGCGGCCGGGGCTGGCGAGTGACGTAAACGTAAAGCGCAGTGCATCCGTGCCGAAGCTTGGAATACCCTCTGGGAATTCCTTGCGGGTTTCTTTCTCGATGCTTTGTGCCTGCTTCGGATTCATCAGACCAAAGGTGCGTTTTTTGATCAGCTCATCGAGTGTGATGCCATCGATGAGATCGATCGGGTCGAGCACGTTCCCTTTCGATTTGCTCATCTTCTGACCCTTGCTGTCGCGGATCAGGCCATGCACATAGACATCCTTGAATGGAATGTGGCCGGTGAGGTGATTCGTCATCATCACCATGCGTGCGACCCAGAAGAAGATAATGTCAAAACCGGTAACGAGCACGCTGGTAGGCAGATAGCGCGCCAGCATGGCGTTGTTTGCATCGGTGGCGGCATCGCCGGTCCAGTCTAATGTCGAAAACGGCCACAGTGCGCTGGAATACCAGGTGTCGAGCACGTCTTCATCGCGACGCAGGTTGCCGGTGTAACCATCGGCCGCTGCCTGGGCTTGTGCTTCGACCTCATCACGCGCAACGTAGACTTTGCCTTCGTCGCTGTACCAGGCGGGAATCTGGTGCCCCCACCAGAGTTGACGCGAGATGCACCAGTCCTGGATATTATTGAGCCACTGGTTGTAGGTGTTGACCCAATTGTCCGGGTGGAAACGGATCTCGCCGCTGGCCACAACGTCCAGTGCTTTTTGCGTGATGGATTTGCCATCCGCACCGGGTTTGCTCATCGCCACAAACCACTGATCGGTCAGCATTGGTTCGATAACTACGCCCGTGCGATCGCCGCGTGGCACTTTCAATTTGTGTTTATCGGTTTTTTCCAGAATGCCTAAGGCGTCGAGATCTTCGACGATCACTTTGCGCGCATCAAATCGATCTAGCCCGCGGTATTTTTCCGGCGCGGTGTCATTAATCTTCGCGTCCAGCGTGAGGATGGAAATCAATGGCAGGTTGTGGCGCTGTCCCACAGCGTAGTCGTTGAAATCATGTGCCGGTGTCACTTTAACGCAGCCGGTACCAAATTCCAGGTCAACGTAGCTGTCGGCGATGATCGGAATCTCGCGATCCGTCAGTGGCAATTTGACCATCTTGCCGATCAGGTGCTGATAGCGTGGGTCTTCCGGGTGCACCATCACGGCCGTATCGCCGAGCATGGTTTCCGGACGGGTTGTGGCAACCGTCAGTGAACCGCTGCCATCGGCCAGAGGGTAACGGATGTGCCAGAGGAAGCCGTCTTCTTCTTCCGAAAGCACTTCCAGGTCAGACACGGCGGTATTCAGTTTCGGATCCCAGTTAACGAGGCGCTTGCCGCGATAGATCAGGCCTTCCTTATAAAGACGGACGAAACTTTCTGTTACGGTTTTTGATAGACCGGCATCCATCGTGAAGCGCTCACGCGTCCAGTCGCAAGAACTGCCCAAACGGCGCATCTGCTGGGTAATCGTGCCGCCCGAATACGCTTTCCATTCCCAGACTTTTTCGAGGAATTTTTCACGGCCTAAGTCATGACGCGAAATGCCATCACGCTCTAATTGGCGCTCAACCACAATCTGAGTAGCGATGCCGGCGTGGTCGGTACCCGGTTGCCACAGCGTATTGGCACCACGCATGCGGTAGTAGCGCGTCAGTGCATCCATTAGTGTCTGATTGAAACCGTGCCCCATGTGCAGCGTACCCGTGACATTGGGTGGCGGCAGCAGAATGCAGAAGGCGTCATCCTTGGTGGCATCGTTGCCAGCGGCGAAGTAACCACTGTCTTCCCAGGTCTGGTACCAGCGGCGTTCGATTTCGGCAGGTTCAAAGGATTTAGCAAGCGTCATGGTGTTCAATTCAAACGGGGTTAATTAGATTTTCGATAAGTGATCGGGTAGCCACGATCTTTATAGAAGGCCATGCGATCACGAGCTGTTGTTTTGTCAGCCTCGTCTCGGGTTACGATTTCAAACAGACGTTGATACCGTGCAAAACCGGTGGGCACTTCATCGGCCAGGTTGACCAGTAATTCATCTTGCTGAACCGCGCTCAAATCATCAGTGATGATGATCAGTGTGTGTTCAGCCTCGGTGTTTTTAGCGTGGCAGTGCGGTATAAACGATGTGGGGTCGTTAGCCCAGAGTGCTTTGTCAAAGGCTTCTGCCTGTGCCGGATCTGATACAAAAAACGTGATCGGTTTGCGGCGTTCCCAGGCCAGCGCGGCTAACCGGATCGCCTGAGTCAGGCGATCCGGCTGATCGTGGTAACAATCGATCTGCGTCACTGCGTCAGCTGGCGTTTAATCGGCTTTGCCGGCGCGCGCCATCAGGAATCGTGTCAACAGCGGTACAGGGCGACCGGTAGCACCTTTATCCTTGCCCTGAACCCAGGCAGTGCCGGCGATATCCAGGTGTGCCCATGGATAGGATTTGGTAAAGCGCGACAGGAAGCAGGCCGCTGTAATCGTGCCGCCCCAGCGCCCACCGATGTTGGCCATGTCGGCAAAGGGGCTCTTGAGCAGATCCTGATAGTCATCCCACAGCGGCAGTTGCCATGCGCGATCCATGGTTGCCGTGCCTGCGTTACGCAGCTCGTCGATCAGTGGGTCGTTGTTCCCCAATAGGCCCGTAGCAACCTGGCCCAGAGCAACGACGCAGGCGCCGGTCAGGGTAGCAACATCCACGACGGCGGCTGGCTTGAAACGCTCGGCATAAGTGAGGGCGTCACAGAGAATAAGGCGACCTTCGGCATCGGTATTCAGGATCTCGATTGTCTGGCCCGACATGGAGCTGACGATGTCGCCCGGGCGGGTAGCGCTACCACCCGGCATGTTTTCGGTGGTTGGTACGATCACCACCAGGTTAATCGGTAGCTTCATGCCGGCAACAGCGCGCAGCGTACCCAGTACGCTGGCGGCCCCGCACATGTCGTACTTCATTTCGTCCATCTCGGCAGCCGGCTTCAGCGAAATGCCGCCGGTGTCGAAAGTGATGCCCTTGCCGACCAACACCACAGGCTTATCGGTTTTCTTTCCGGCACTGTATTCAAGTACGATAAATTTAGGCGGTTGATCCGAACCCTTCGCCACGGCGAGCAGCGAATGCATGCCCAGCTTTTCCATGGCGGCTTTTTCGAGGATCAGGCACTTGAGGCCATAAGTCTTGGCCAGTTTTTTGGCTTCATTGGCCAGATAGGTCGGTGTACAGATGTTGCCGGGCAAGTTACCCAGATCACGCGTCAGATTCATGCCCTCAACAATGGCAGCGCCCTGGCCAACGGCATCCGTAGTTGCCTTGGTGGCTTTCTCAGAGACGAGCACCGAGATCGACTTGAGTTTGACCGCTGTGGCTTTGGGCGTTGTTTTAAAGCCGTCGAAGCGATAAGCGCATTCGCCGGCAAGCACAACCGCCTGGCGGACTTGTGCGGCGGCAGATAGGTCGCTGACCTTGAGGGTGGTCAATGTGTTGATTGCGTCAGTCGCTGTTGTGGTCAGAACGGCATTCACGGCTGCGCGGTTTGCCTGAGTCCAGTTCTTGCTGTTAAGTTCTTCAGCTTTGCCCAGACCAACCAGAACCAGACGGGCTGCTTTAAGACCTTCCGGATGGCGAACCACCAGCGTGGTCCCTGCCTTGCCGTTAAAGTCCCCCTGTTTCTGGATACGACCGATCAGACCTTTGCTGGCCTTGTCTGTAGCTGCTGTGATGGCAGGTTGTGCACCGGTTTCAAAGACACCCAGAATCAGGGCTTCGGTGCTCAAAGACTGGGGGGCGCCGGTTTTTGTGCTAAATTTCATCGGGTTCTCCGGAAGGAAATAGATTGCGCAGGGTTTGCACTGTAAACTTTAACCCGTGATTATCCCCGCCGGCGTTGCTTTTCGTCAAAATTCCGCACTCTGTACAGGCCGCACCGTTTTGAAGCATTCTTTCCGATCATGATATTTGCGCGCGCCATGCGGCGTGAATTCGTCCAGAACGCGGTCGCCATTTCGGTGGCTTTGCTGGTTATTCTTTTAACCACATTCCTGGTGCGTCTCTTGAATGAGGCAACCATTGGCAAGGTCTCGGCCGGTGCCGTTGGCCCATTACTGGGCTTCGCCATCTTTAATTTCCTACCGATCCTGCTGTCGCTGGCGTGTTTCATGGCGATTCTGCTGACGTTGTCGCGCTGGTACCGAGACTCCGAAATGACCGTCTGGTTTAGCGCCGGTCAGCCGCTGACAGCCTGGATACGTCCCGTTTTGATCTTTTCTATTCCGATCATGCTGGTGGTGGGCGCTTTGACCCAGGAGTTGGTGCCCTGGGCGCACGGTGAAAGCCTGAAATACCGTAAACAGGTTTCGGATAAGAACGAGCTGGGGCTTGTGCGGCCTGGTGTGTTTCGGGAGTCATCGGATGGTCGGCGCATTTTTTTCATTGAATCGACCGATAAATCCGGCGAAGCCGTGCACAACATATTCGTGAGTGATAACCAGCCAGACAAGCTAGGCATTACAGTCGCCGAGCGCGGACGCCAGGAAGTGCATGAAAATGGTGATCGTTTCATTGTTCTTGAAAAAGGCCACCGATACGAATTAAAGCCGAACTCGCCTGAACTTCGCGAGATGGATTACGAAGAATACGGGTTCCGCGTAGAGACCAATGCGGCCGAGAACAGCATTCGTCACCAGGACAGCACGCCAACCCGTGAATTACTCATGAACCCCACCCGGGAGAGCCTGGGGGATGTGGTGACCCGTACGGGCACGACCATTATGGTGGTCATGCTGGCCTTGCTGGCGATTCCCCTGTCTTATGTAAATCCACGCGCAGGCCGTTCGGCCAACATGATCCTGGCCTTGCTGGTTTATTTTGTTTATATCAACCTGATGACAATCTCCCGTGCCTGGGTGATCCAGGGTCGTGTGCCGTTTGCGGTCGGGCTGGTTGTGCCCCACTTGTTGATGTTGTCGGTGCTGATCTGGGGATTCTATTACCGGATGACGGCAACAACCCGTGGCGCCCGTCGTCGCATGCGTATCAGTCGTAAGGCGGGGGTCTAAGATGATTTACCGCAAATACGTAGGTCGTGAAGTCCTGCTCGCCACCCTGTTGATACTGGGTGCCTTCATGGTGCTGTTTGCCTTTTTTGATTTGATGGGAGAGCTCGGCAAACTGGGCGAGGGCGGTTACAAGCTTTATCAGGCTATTGTTTATGTGGCACTCATTCAGCCAGGCCGTATTTATGAGCTGATGCCGATCTGTGTGTTGATCGGTACCTTGTATGCCTTATCAAACCTGGCACGACATTCCGAAATCAATGTGCTCCGCGTCTCCGGGGTCTCCAGCATTCAGCTGTTGACCACCCTCATGCGTGTTGGTCTGGCGCTGGTCCTGGTCACCTTTTTGCTGGGTGAATTTGTAGTGGCGCCAGCCGAGCAGAAGGCTCAGGAATGGCGGGTTAAGGCCATGAGCGGCACCATTACCCAGGGGCTGCAGTCCGGCGTCTGGGTGAAGGATGACAAAACCTTCGCCAATATCAATGCGCTGCGACCGGATGGCCGTCTGGAGTCGGTGCGGATTTATCAGTTCCGTAAGGATATGAGCCTGGACCGCGTGTCTTATGCCAAGACGGCTACTTTCCAGGCGCCCGACACCTGGATGCTGAATGAGGTGTCTGAAACGGTGCTGGAAGGTCAGCGCGTACGTCAGGTTCAATTAGCGAACAAGGCCTGGCAGTCGGCGATTACGCCAGACGTTCTGCAGGTCCTGCTGGTGCGGCCGCATCTGATGTCGATTTACGAGTTGTATACCTATATCCAGCATCTCAAACGCAATGGCCTGGGCAGCGACACCTATGTGATCGCGATCTGGAAGAAGGTCTTTTATCCTCTGTCCATCCTGGTGATGATGGCGTTGGCGCTGCCGTTTGCTTATCGCCATGATCGGGTCGGCGGCGTGAGTCTGCGGATTTTTGCCGGCGTGATGATCGGCGCCTTGTTCTACATGCTGAATGGGTTGGTTTCGAGTCTGGGCGCGATTAACAACTGGTCGCCGTTTGTGACTGCCGCAATGCCGATGATTCTGTTTATGGGCGCAGCAGTGACCTTGCTCAAGCGCGCTGAAAAACGCTAATTACTTCGGTAGCAGGATGATCCTGCTGCCGGCAATGCGGTCATGCAGAAACTGTTTGTCTGGATCCAGAAAACTCCAGAGTAGTGCCAGGCCGGTGGGCCAGCAGATCCAGCCCATGCCGTAACGAACAAAAGCTTGCAAGGGGCGCAGCGAACGGCCTGATTGCGCGTCAATCACACGCAAACGCCAGGTTTTCATCGCCAGCGTTTGGCCGGCACGCAGCCAGCACCAGATAAAGTAGATGCCCAATAGACAGAACAGATAAAGCCAAAGCAGCGCCGGGCCAGGTGTGTGCTGTGTCAGCCCGGAAAAGACCGCCAAAGGCAAGATAAATAGAAAAATACCCAGCGCCAGAATGACCAGGATTTCATAGACCAAGCTACCCAGCCGGCGCCCCAGTGGTGCGAGTTCAGCGGCTTTCATTGGCGGCAGGTTCCGTATTGGCCGCTGGCGGCGTCGCTTCTTCAGCCGGTTTGGTCGGGGCAAAGGTTAAGGGGCTTGCAGGGGCGGCGGCTTTGGGCGGTACTACTTTCACAGCGCCATGTGCCGTGGCTAGTGAGCCAGCAGCCGTACCGGCGGGTAATGCACCATCTTTGGTGGTGATAGCAACCGGTTTGCCGTCTGCTGCCGGTGTGCGGGCAGCCAGTTTGTTGGCTTTTTCCAGTTCGCGGGCTTCTTCCTCTAGCCGCGCGCGTACGTTTTCAGGGAGATTCTGGTAGTCAGCCCATTTTTGAGCGAGCTCGGCACGTTCTTCAGGATTAGTTTGTTTGGCGAGTTCGCGGAATCGATCGCGCGCTGCCTGACGCTGAGCCGGGGTGAGGCTCGCCCACGCCTGCATGCGATCTTGAACGCGTGCTTGCTCTGTTTCGCTCAACTTTGGGTATTTGGCAGCGATCTCCAGCCATTTTTTACGGCGGAAGCGCTCCATATTGTTCCAGTCCTCTTGTAACGGCGCGAGGATGGTCTTCTGGGCTTCAGTGAGGTCTTTCCAGTCGGGTTGTGGCGGCACGGCCACGCGCACACCGCTTGGGGTGTCCTGGTTGGGGCGGACGCGCGGATACCCCACCAGCACCGCAATGATGGCGGCTACGACAACGATAAGAATCAGTCCTTTTCGGCTGGCGTTCCGCTGGAAAGCCATGTCTGGAATCCCTTGTCAATCAATGCGTTAGGCGGCAGTGCTTCGCTGAGCAAGGCGCTGTCTTCGCTGGCCAGGTCTTCGATCTGGGTTTGCGCCTGCCAGAACATGAAAGCACCTGTTAACAATAGAATGCCTGCAGAAGCGGCCCAGCGGCGCCAATCGGTCGCCGAGCCAAAGCTGTCGCCAAATAGGCTGCCCATAGCGCGATGGGTGCTTTGTCCGGCCAGCTGGAGGGCGCTTTGCCACTGTTTCTGATGCGCCAGCGCCTGCTCGCGCATTTGGGCCAGGCGGGCGGTAATGCTGCTCGGTAGCGCCCCGGCGCTTTGATCCAGGGCAGACACCATGGCCTTGGCCAGCAGGTCTTCCTGTGGCGAGGTCGGGCGGTCTGTTTCGTGGGTCATAGCTGTATTCCTTTTGCTTTCAGAACCGCTGCCAGAGCCTGTGTGGCTCGTGAACAGTGGGTTTTGACGCTGCCCTGGGAGCATCCCATGGCTTCGGCAGTTTCTGCAGTATCTAATCCTTCCCAGTAACGCATCAGGAAGGCTTCTCGTTGACGTGCGGGCAGTTTTGCCAGCTCATTTTCCAGAATGTCCAACATCTGGCGCTGTTCCAGCGCCTCTTCCGGGCGTTCGGCTTTTTCGGCATCGGTTGCCCGTAAACGATCGATTTTGTCCTGGTCGTCCTCATCTTCGCCGCCGCCGAGGGCAGAAAACAGGGTGGTCCAGGTGCTACGCACCTTGGTGCGCCGGTAAAAGTCCCGGATGGTGTTTTGTAGAATGCGCTGAAACAGGGCGGGCAGCTCATCCGCTGGGCGGTCACCATAGCTTTCTGCCAGCTTGAGCATGCTGTCCTGCACGATATCGAGTGCATTTTCTTCGTTATGCACGGCAAACCAGGCCGTTTTATAGGCGCGGCGTTCGACATCGGCAAGAAACGCATCCAGTTCGCGTGGGGTGGCCAAGCAATCCGCTCCGGCAGAAAAAAGTCTAAAAACGCGGCGATTCTAGCAAGTCTTGCCCAAAAGCGCTGCACTAGCTATCATTCATGGTTTTCCCCGTAACCACAACCCTGTTGTCGGAGCCACTCACAAGGTGCGCGTGCCGGATAGGGGCAAGGCGAAGTGACGCTTCGCGAGGAGGTATGTATGTCAGCAGCAATAAGTGGCGCAGAGATTCTTGTTAAATGTCTGCAGGCTGAAAACGTCGATACGATTTTCGGCTATCCCGGTGGCTCGGTGCTTCACATTTACGACGAGCTATTCAAACAAGACAAAATTCATCACGTACTGGTACGACACGAGCAGGCTGCCGTTCACGCCGCCGATGCGTATTCCCGTTCGTCGCAGCGCGTTGGCGTTGCACTGGTGACCTCGGGTCCGGGTCTGACTAATGCCGTGACCGGCATTGCCACGGCCTATTATGATTCGATTCCGATGGTCGTCATCAGTGGTCAGGTGCCAACTTTTTATATTGGCCAGGATGCCTTCCAGGAAAGTGACGCCGTGGGTATTACGCGTCCGTGCGTCAAGCACAACTTCCTTGTGAAAGACGTGAAAGACCTGGCCGAGACCGTTAAGAGAGCCTTCCATATCGCGCGCAGCGGCCGTCCTGGCCCGGTGCTGATTGATATTCCGAAGGACGTCACGGCGCATAAAACCGAATTCGCTTATCCGGATACCGTGAACATCCGTTCGTATAATCCAGTCGTTAAGGGTCATCAGGGTCAGATCAAGAAGGCTGCGCATCTGCTGCTCGAAGCCAAGCGCCCAATGATCTATACCGGTGGTGGTGTCATTCTGTCCGATGCTGCCGAACCGCTGACCAAACTGGCGCGCTACCTCGGCTTCCCGATCACCAATACCCTGATGGGTCTGGGTGCCTATCCGGCAACCGATAAGCAATACATGGGTATGCCTGGCATGCACGGCACCTACGAAGCCAACATGGCCATGCAGCACTGTGATGTGCTGCTCGCCATCGGTGCCCGTTTTGATGACCGTGTGATTGGTAACCCTGAAGACTTTGCTACACATCCGCGTAAGATCATTCACATCGATATCGACCCATCGTCGATCTCGAAGCGCGTGAAGGTTGACGTGCCGATCGTTGGTAACGTGCCAGATGTACTTGAAGAACTAATGAAGCAGCTGGAAGCCATTGGCACCAAGCCGGATGCGGCGGTTGCCCAGTGGTGGGAAACCATTGCCGATTGGCGTGGTCGTAACTGTCTCAACTATCGCAAGAACCCCGAGAAGATCATGCCGCAGGCTGTGGTCGAAAAACTCTGGGAAGTCACCAAGGGCGATGCCTTTGTGACATCGGACGTTGGCCAGCACCAGATGTTTGCTGCGCAGTACTACAAGTTTGATAAACCACGTCGCTGGATCAACTCCGGTGGTCTGGGCACCATGGGTGTGGGTCTGCCTTATGCCATGGGTGTGCGCTACGCCAACCCGGGCGCAACCGTGGCCTGTGTGACCGGCGAGGCCTCCATCCAGATGTGTATTCAGGAGCTTTCGACCTGCAAGCAATACAACGTGCCGGTCAAGATCATTAACCTGAACAACGGCTATCTGGGTATGGTGCGTCAGTGGCAGGAAATGTTCTATGAGAACCGTTACTCGCACTCGTACATGTCGTCGCTGCCAGACTTCATGAAACTGGCCGAAGCCTATGGCCATGTGGGTATGCGTATCGAGCGTCCGGAAGATGTGGGTCCTGCACTCGAACTGGCATTCTCCGACAAGCACAAGAACGATCTGGTGTTCATGGACTTCATCATCGATCCGACGGCAAACGTCTTCCCGATGGTGTCGGCTGGCAAGGGCCTGTCCGACATGGTTCTGGCCGAAGATCACCTGTAAGGAGCGCACGATGAGACATATTATTTCCATCCTTCTGGAAAACGAATCGGGCGCCCTGTCGCGTGTGGCAGGTCTGTTCTCGGCGCGCGGTTACAACATCCAGTCGCTGACCGTGGCGCCAACGGAAGATCCGTCGCTGTCGCGTATTACGCTGGTAACCTCGGGTAGCGATGACATCGTTGAACAGATCACCAAGCAGCTGAACAAGCTGGTGGATGTGGTCAAAGTCATCGATCTGTCGGAAGCACCGCACGTTGAACGCGAACTGCTCATGATCAAGGTGCGTGCCACCGGTAAAGATCGCGAGGAGATGAAGCGTCTGGCGGATATCTTCCGCGGTCACATTATCGATGTGACGGACTCAGCCTACGTGATCGAGCTCACCGGTACATCGAACAAGCTGGATTCGTTTATTGCTGCGATTGATCCAGCACTCATTCTGGAAACCGTTCGCTCTGGCGTCTCGGGTATCGGTCGCGGTGACCGCATGCTCAAGGTTTAATTTTTAATTTTTTGAATTTTTCCCGAAAGGAACATCATGAAGGTTTATTACGACAAGGACGCCGATCTGTCGCTCATCAAGGGCAAGCAGGTCACTATCGTTGGTTATGGTTCGCAAGGCCACGCACACGCACAGAATCTGCGTGACTCGGGCGTTAACGTGACCGTTGCGCTGCGTAAGGGCGGTGCCTCATGGGCCAAGGCCGAAGCGGCTGGCCTGAAGGTTGAAGAAATCGCTGCAGCCGTTAAGAACGCTGACGTCGTTATGATTCTGCTGCCAGACGAAAACATTCCAGACGTTTACAACAAAGACGTCGCACCAAATATGAAGGCAGGCGCTGCTCTGGCTTTCGCCCACGGCTTTAACGTGCATTACAACCAGGTTGTGCCACGCGCCGATATCGATGTGATCATGGTTGCCCCGAAGGGCCCAGGCCACACCGTGCGTTCGGAATACCTCAAGGGTGGCGGTGTGCCATCGCTGATCGCTATTTATCAGGACAAGTCGGGTAAGGCACGTGATGTTGCGCTGTCGTACGCAGCAGCTAACGGCGGCACCAAGGGTGGCGTTATCGAAACCTCATTCCGCGAAGAAACCGAAACCGATCTGTTCGGCGAACAAGCCGTGCTGTGTGGCGGCGCTGTTGAACTCGTCAAGATGGGCTTCGAAACGCTGACCGAAGCCGGTTATGCACCTGAGATGGCTTACTTCGAGTGTCTGCATGAGCTGAAGCTGATTGTTGATCTGATGTACGAAGGTGGCATCGCCAATATGAACTACTCGATCTCGAACAACGCTGAATACGGTGAGTATGTGACCGGTCAGCGCGTGATCGCCGAGCAAGCCCGTGAAGGTATGCGTGAGTGCCTGCGTAACATCCAGAATGGTGAATACGCCAAGCGCTTCATCCTGGAAGGCCGCACCAACTACCCAGAAATGACTGCACGTCGTCGTCTGAACGCAGAGCATCCGATCGAAGTCGTCGGTTCGCAACTGCGTGCCATGATGCCTTGGATTGCCAAGAACAAGCTGGTCGACCAGTCGAAGAACTAAGAAGGACACACCATGAACTATCCGCATCCGATTCTGGCTAAAGAAGGCTGGCCTTTTATTGGTTTGGCATTGGGTGCGGCCGTTCTGGCCTCTATTCTGGATAGCAGTCTGGCCTGGTTGCTCTGGCCGATCGCCATCTTTGTTGTTCAGTTTTTCCGGGACCCACCGCGCGTTGTTGCTGGTGGCCCTAATAGTGTTGTTTCTTCAGCCGATGGTCGTGTGATCGTCGTTGCTGAAACCGATGATCCCTGGCTCAACCGCCGTGCGTTAAAAGTCAGCGTGTTCATGAACGTATTTAACGTGCACTCCAATCGAATTCCTACTGCCTGCGAAGTGGTTGGTAAGTGGTATGTGGCAGGCAGCTTCCTGAATGCTGCGCTGGATAAGGCTTCCGAGCACAACGAACGTTGCGCGCTGCATCTGCGTACGCCAACCGGCCAGGACATTACCTGCGTGCAGATCGCCGGTCTGGTAGCTCGTCGTATTCTGAATTACGCCAACGTGGGTGACCGTTTCAATCCGGGTGAACGCTACGGCTTTATTCGTTTCGGTTCGCGCGTTGATTTTTACCTGCCGCTGAACGCCAAGGTTAAGGTCAGCATCGGCGAGAAGGTGTATGCTTCTTCCACGGTCATTGCCGAACTGGATTAAGCTGCCCGCATGTTCCCTGCAAAAAAACCACGTAAAGCGCTGTTTAACCCCGAAGTAAAACGCCGGGGCATCTACATATTGCCGAACCTGTTTACGACAGGTGCGTTGTTTGCGGGTTTCTACGCCATTGTGCAGGCCATGAATGGCGCTTATGAGCAGGCGGCCGTTGCTGTGTTTATTGCCATGGTGCTGGATGGGCTGGATGGCCGTGTCGCCCGCATGACCAAAACCCAAAGCGCCTTTGGTGCCGAATACGACTCCCTGTCAGACATGGTGTCCTTTGGCGCCGCCCCGGCGCTGATTGTGTATGAGTGGGCATTGCGTGGCATGGGTAAGTTTGGTTGGCTCGCCGCTTTTCTTTACTGCGCCGGTGCGGCTTTGCGCCTGGCCCGTTTTAATACCACGCTGGAAGTCGTTGATAAGCGCTATTTCCAAGGGTTACCAAGCCCGGCAGCTGCAGCACTCGTTGCTGGTTTCATCTGGGTAATGGGAGATCTTGAAGTGGCGGGTCCGGATGTATCCTGGCTGGCTGCTGCACTGACCATCTTCGCGGGCGTTACCATGGTGACTAACGTCAAGTTTTACTCGTTCAAAGATATCAACTTGCGCAAAAGCGTGCCGTTTATGGCAGTTGCCGCTTTTGCTTTGGCCTTGGTACTGGTTTCCAGCTATCCACCGGGCTGGTTGTTTGGTTTCTTTCTGGTCTATGCCCTTTCGGGTTATGTCATGACCTTCTTGCCCAAACGGCAGCGTCGCCCACAGGTCTAAATCAATGCCCGTGTTAACCGCTAGGCGGCCACAGACGGGCTTCACCTTAATCGAATTGTTGATTGTGTTGGTGATCGTTGGCGTATTGGCCGGCATTGCCTATCCATCCTATTCCGGTTATCTCAAACGCAGTGCCCGTGCAGATGCCAAAGCGGAGCTGTTGCGTATGCAGTTGGCGGTCGAGAAGCAACGCCTGACGCGTATGGGGGCAGTGGCCGCATTGCCTTCAACCTGGACAACCTCGGTAGCAGTCGCTAAAAATTACCAGTTAAGCTTGCAGCCGCAAGGTACGCAAAATTACACGCTAACCGCCCGTGCAGTACCAGGCAGTGAGCAGCTTAAAGATGATCAGGCGGGTACATCCTGCAGTGCATTAACGCTGGTGGTGCGTGGCTTGGAAACAAACTATGAACCAGCGGCTTGTTGGCAGCAATAAGCCTATCCAGGCTCTAAAAATCCGCTGTGGTCAAAGCGGCGTGACCCTGCTGGAAACGTTGATTGCCATGGTGCTAGGGCTCGTGGTCTTGGCCGGCGTTTTGCACTTTGTTTCAAGGCTTGTAGAAGGTAACACCACGACCTTGAAAGTGACCCGACTTGAGCAAGATGTTCGAACGCTCATGGATATGATGGTGCAGGATATCCGACCAGCTGGGCAATTTCCCGGTGCTGTTACGGATCTCGGTATGCCCATCAAGTTTGTCTCAGATCAACCCGCGTTGCCGACGATCGATGGCAAAGAGCTGCACGTCGGCCAGCGAGGATCTTCACTCAGTTATGCTTACCAGGAGTCGGATGGCAAGGTGGTGAGTGGCCGATTCAGCCATGATGCCAAAGCAGGCACCATTCTGATGCATACCGGCACGGCCTCGGCAGCCGAGACCATTAGTGATCCCGCATTTATGACAGTCTCAGAACTCGAGTTCATCGGTGATTCAATTCAGGCTCAGGCGGGTGCTTTGATTGTGGCGTTGCCTTCTGTGCAGATACGCATTGTTGCCCGACTCAAGTCAGACCCAACGGTAGAGCGGGTTCTGAGCGATCGTGTCACTTGGCGCAATCCAATGGTGGCACCGTGAGGCCAATGCTTCGTTGCTCAAGCAGACGGCAGCAAGGCGTGGGCGTGTTGCCTGTGGCCTTGATTCTACTGGCCGGCGCCGCTTTAATGCTCCTGTTTGCCCAGCGCAATCTGCTCGTTGATCTGCGTATTACCCAGAATGGGTACGGACATCGTTTGGCCTATGCAGCCGCTGAGTCAGGTCTGGCTGTTGCGCTAGATCGGCTTAATGATCCGGTGTTGCGCCCCCAGTTCCTTGCCGATCGTAAAGGCAATGGTACTTACGACATCATCCTCCAACCGGAGATGCGGGTTACGTTAGGCGACACCTTGAACGCAACCATCCGGATTAAAGGCGAAGGATTAGGTGGAGCCAATGTTCGTCTGCAACTGCAAAGTACAGGATGTGTTGCGGACTGCAAGCAAGGCCAGGCAATAATCTCGCAACTATTAGCGATGCGAGGCGGCATTCACCG
>CAZGHR010000024.1:0-16146 GCA_964525545.1 uncultured Dechloromonas sp. | reverse complement strand
CGTCCAGCCAGGCATGCCAGTCAATCGGCCCCGCCTTATCCGCGTAACCGGGAATCATCGGCACATCAATGCGGTAACCGGCAGCCTCGAGCACCTTGGGGATCGACCCCAGCTCTTTGGGGGTGCCACACAACCCTGGCAGGAGTAGCGCACCGGGGGGCTTTTGTGGTTTGATGTCTATTAAATCAGCCATGAAATCAAGGATACAGGCTCCATGGAATTCCGCAATCGAAAGGTCTGGCGAGAAAACCCGACAGAAGGTTATGTCGTTGCCGTTACGGCTTATGCCATCGCCCTCCTGGTTCGCTTACAACTTCAAAGCTCGCTGGATGATCAACTGCCAACCTTCTTCTTCACACTCGCTACGATTGGTGTTGCCGCACGCTACGGGCTCTATCCGGCATTGCTGACGATTGCACTCAGTCTGCCAACCAGCCTTTTTTTCTTTGTGAAGCCCTACGACACCTTTGGCATCCCTACCTTTAGCGATACGTTAACGATACTGTATTTTACGGTTGTCACACTAGTGGTTGCCTTGGTGCTAGAAAAATCCCACCGCAGCAAGTACAACAGTGACCTTAATGCGCGCGTGTCAGACACTCGGTTCCGCCTGATGACCCAGTTAGATAAGGATCTGCGTCACAAAATCTCAAGCAGCATGTAAGTGATAGCCAACCTTTCTTTTATTCAAACCGAAACAACTTGCCCATTGCGAATTCTTGCGGCAAACTGCACACGTTTGGTTAGTTTAAATGCAAAACTGGCCTAAACGATCATTTCAATCACTTCACTATTCCTTTGAGGCAATGCGCTATGAGCGAACATATTGTCCACGTTACTGACAGCTCTTTCGCTGACGACGTTACCAATTCGAACGTACCTGTTCTGCTCGACTTCTGGGCTGAATGGTGCGGTCCCTGCAAAATGATTGCGCCGATCCTGGACGATATTGCCAAGGACTACGTAGGCAAGGTCAAAGTTGCCAAAATCAACATCGACGAAAACCAGCAGACGCCCGCTCAATTCGGCGTACGCGGTATTCCGACGCTCATGCTATTCAAAAACGGCTCGGTAGAGGCTACCAAAGTTGGCGCCCTCTCGAAGTCGCAACTGGTTGCCTTCCTGGACGGTCACCTGTAATATCAACGGGGTGGTCAAGCACCACCCCTTGTTTTACACAGCAACACCTGTAACACCCATGATCAGAGCAATTCTGGTCTTGAATGCAGAAGAATTCAGACGACCTTAACAACTGCTCTCTGACATTGCTTCTGCAAGCCGCTTGAATAACCAAGCTCCCAGCCCTTTCGTAATGGTCTTGCACACATGACGTGCGTGTTACGAACAGGCGTGACCTTATATCGCACCTCTGCGCCCCACTTATGCATCTTTCCGAACTCAAGTCCAAGCATGTCAGCCAACTGATTGACATGGCTACTGCTGCCGGCATCGAACATGCCAACCGCCTGCGCAAACAGGAACTTATTTTCGCGCTGCTCAAAGAGCACGCCAAAACCGGCGAAACCATCTACGGCGATGGCTGCCTGGAAGTCATGCAGGAAGGCTACGGCTTTCTGCGCGCTGCAGAGTCTTCGTATCTGGCAAGCTCGGATGATATTTACGTTTCCCCATCCCAGATGCGCCGCTACAACCTGCGCAATGGCGACACCATCGACGGCGAAATCCGCATGCCACGTGAAGGCGAGCGCTACTTTGCCCTCACCAAGGTCGACCGCATTAACGGCGAAGCCCCGGATGCCTGCAAAAACAAGATTCTCTTCGAAAACCTGACCCCGCTGCACCCGAACGAACCACTGCGTCTGGAGCGTGACAGCAAAACCGAAGAAAACCTCACCTCCCGCATCATCGATATGGTGGCCCCGATTGGTAAGGGCCAGCGTGGCCTGCTCGTGGCCTCGCCAAAATCCGGTAAGACGGTCATGCTGCAGAATATTGCGCACGCCATTACAGCGAGCCACCCGGATGTGGTGCTGATCGTCCTGCTGATCGACGAACGTCCGGAAGAAGTGACTGAAATGCAGCGCTCCGTACGCGGCGAAGTGATTGCCTCAACCTTCGACGAACCGCCCGTACGCCACGTCCAAGTGGCCGAAATGGTGATTGAAAAGGCCAAGCGCCTGGTCGAGCACAAAAAGGATGTGGTGATTCTGCTGGACTCGATCACCCGCCTCGCCCGCGCTTACAACACTGTACAGCCTGCCTCCGGCAAAGTGCTGTCAGGTGGTGTTGACGCTAACGCCCTGCAGAAGCCTAAACGCTTCTTCGGTGCTGCCCGTAATATCGAAGAAGGTGGTTCGCTGACGATTATTGCTACCGCGCTGATCGACACCGGCAGCCGCATGGACGATGTGATCTACGAAGAATTCAAGGGCACCGGCAACATGGAGATCCACCTGGATCGCAAGATGTCGGAAAAACGTCTCTACCCATCGATCAACGTCAATCGCTCGGGTACCCGCCGCGAAGAACTCCTTATTCCTCAGGAAATCCTGCAGAAAATCTGGGTACTACGCAAACTGCTCTACCCGATGGACGATCTGGAAGCCATGGAATTCCTGCTCGACAAGGTCCGTTCGACCAAAAACAACGCCGAATTCTTCGATGCCATGCGCCGTGGCTAACAAAGCCATTGCAATTGCTTGAAAATTCAGCGATAATTTAAAGCTTAAGTGATCCCGCCACAATCGCCGGATCGGTGTAACTAAAACTAGGATTCTTTCAAATGAAGTCTGGCATCCACCCCGAATACAACGATATCGAAGTCACCTGCTCCTGCGGTGAGAAGTTCACGACCAAATCGACCATGAACAAGGCATTGAACATTGAAGTTTGTTCGAACTGCCACCCGTTCTACACCGGTAAGCAGAAGATCGTGGATACGGCTGGTCGCGTCGAGAAGTTCCGTCAGAAATTTGGCGGCCTGCGCAAGTCTGCCTAAGACCTTCGCAAGATCGAACGATCAAAGGGCAGCTTAGGCTGCCCTTTTGCTTTATTAGCCCTACAATCGTCACACTATGTCCTTTCTTGATCTCAGACCCACACCGCCATCTGCCAGAGCAGACGCCCCAGTGCGCTGGAGCACATACTCCCGCCAGCCATTACTGATGGGTTGGCCGGTAGCACTCTGTCTTGCGCTGATACTGCTGCTTCCGGGTTTAATCGGTCGAGACCCATGGCGTGGTGACGATGCCGAGCATTTCGGGATCATTGCCAGCCTGCTCTCGGGCAGTAGCTGGTTAGTGCCCACATTCCAGGGCGATACCTGGAACCAATCTCCGCTCTACTATTGGGCCAATGCGCTCATTGCCTGGCCTTTCAGTCTTTTTCTGTCGCTGCCTGATGCAGCGCGCATCGGCAATCTGTTCTGGGTAGGCACAACCCTCTACGCGCTCTATCAAACGGTACGTGGCAGCCTCAATGCTGAAGATGCAAATGTCTTGCCTTTCCTGGCCTTAAGTGCGCCAGGCCTGATGCTGAGTGCCCACGAAACACAACCTGATCTGGCGATCATGACGGGTTACGCCCTATTTTTCTGGGGCAGCAGCAAGATCAGTTTTGAACGGGTCATGCCTGGCTCAACACTGGCCGCTCTCGGCCTGGGCACCACCATGCTATCGGGTGGCCTCTGCATTGCCCTACCGCTCGTCGTCGTGCTGCTTGGCCTCTTCCTGTTCAAGCCAAAGCTCAGACTTAATAGCCTGGTGGCGCTAATGCTGGGCTTACTGATCGGATTCTCCTGGTTTATTCACGCCGCTGCATTTGGCAACCCCGATCCATCCGCACTCTTTGAAGCGATCTGGCCCGTTTCGGCCCTACGCAACTTCGCAGACATTCCTCCCCATACGATGAACTTCATCAAGCTCATCGCCTGGGCTACATGGCCGGCATGGCCCATCGCCGCCTGGACTCTGTGGCGCCGACGCCTCACATTCTGGCGCCAGGAAACGATCGTGCCGCTCGTTGTATTGCTCCTGGCCTTCGTGATACAGATCAGCCTTAGTGCGGCACGCCCATCCAAGAGTCTTGTTCTACTTGTGCCGATCCTATTGCTGGCCACCGCATCAGTAACCCACCTACGACGTGGGGCCGCCAACATGCTTGATGCCTTTACCCTCACCCTGTTCACCATTACGGCCGGTTTTATCTGGCTGGGATGGGGCGCCATTCATTTTGGCTGGCCAGAACAGCTGGCCCAGACTGTAACGCGTCTGGAACCGGGCTTCACAACACCCCTGACCCTTATCGCCCCTGCTATCGCGTTTCTACTGACGATCGGCTGGTTTGTGCTGATGAGAAACATCCCCCGTTCACCCGTTCGAGGTATTCAACACTGGTTTGCGGGCATCACCCTAATCTGGGCGCTGGTGGTTGCGCTGTGGTTTCCGTGGCTGGATCATGGCATGAGCTTCAACCGACTGGCCAGTCAGCTAGACAAACAGCTGGATGGCCCGGGCTGCATTGCCACCTATAAAGTCACAGACGATGCACGCGCCGCCATTGGCTATGCCATCAACCGATCCATGCCACGCTCGGCGCTCAGCGCGGCAAAAACCTGTAACTGGTTGCTGATTGAAACACCGGGCAATCAGTCCGAAGTGAAGCTACCGAAAAACTGGGAAAGCGCCGAAAAAATCTGGGCCGGGCACCGCCGGGGTAATCGCGCAGAACGTTATACCCTTTACGTCAGAGCAGCAGCGGCCTCTACTCAGCCTTAATAAAGTGGGTGCGGTAGAAACGTAACTCGTCGATTGATTCGTGAATATCCGCCAGGGCTGTGTGGGCACCGGTTTTATTCACTTTTGCCGATAGATCCGGACGCCAGCGTTTGCAAAGCTCTTTTACTGTACTCACATCGAGGTTACGGTAATGGAACCAATTGACGAGCTCGGGCATATAACGCGCCATAAAGCGACGATCCTGACAAATCGAATTGCCACACATCGGGCTAACACCCTTACCCACCCACGCCTGCATAAACGCAATCGCAGCTTGTTCCACCGCATGCATATCCAGTGGTGAGCATCGTACACGTTCGGTCAGACCCGAAGCACCATGCGTTTTGGTATTCCAGTCATCCATCCCGGCCAGCGTGGCATCAGTCTGATGCACGGCCCAGGAAGCCGATTCAGCGACCACATTTAAATCCGCATCGGTCACCACCATCGCCAGTTCCAGAATCGTGTCCGAATCCGGATTCAAGCCGGTCATTTCCATATCCAGCCAGACTAAACGCCTCTGATCAATCGCCATACACGCACACCCTTTTGCCTGATGCTTTAAGATGCGACATTGTGTCATAGTCACTCGCCTTAACCCACGACCCCATGCCTGATATTTCTCTTCTATTTGTTGCCCTCGTCACGGCCAATCTGTGCATCAAACTCTGGCTCAACCAGCGCCAGGCTAACAGCGTACTGCGACACCAGGCATCTGTTCCTAATGCCTTTGAGGGGGTCATTAATCTTGAGGCGCACCAGAAAGCCGCTGCCTATACCTGCGCCAAAACCCGACTGAATCAATGGGCGCTTTTGATCGATACCTTCTGGTTGCTGATCCTCACCCTGGGTGGCGGAATTAACATTCTCTATGCATTCGCTGTTCAGATCAGTGGTAATGAGACTGGCCTGATCACCGGACTCGTTTTTCTGATGACTCTGGGTCTTTTGTCCGGCCTGGTTGACTTGCCCCTCAGCATCTATCGTCAGTTCAATCTGGAAGCACGCTTTGACTTCAATCGAATGACCCCGAGACTCTTTGTCACTGATCTACTACGGAATGCCCTGGTGAGCCTAATGATTGCACTCCCACTGCTCTCGCTCATTCTCTGGTTACTGGATCTGGCAACGCCCATGAGCTGGCTCTGGGCATGGTTAGGCTGGATGGCTTTTAATGCCCTCCTCCTGTTTATTTACCCGGTCGTCATCGCCCCGCTCTTCAATAAATTCACTCCGATGTCCGATAGTGCACACAAACAGAAACTCGATGCGCTGCTACATCGCTGCGGTTTCAGTGCGGCAGGGCTGTTCGTGATGGATGGTTCTAAGCGCTCGGCACATGCCAACGCCTACTTCACTGGCTTTGGTAAAAATCGACGAATCGTCCTATTTGATACTTTAATTAACCAACTTTCTCCTGAACAACTGGAAGCGGTACTCGCCCACGAAATTGGCCACTATCAGTGCAAGCATCTGCAAAAGCGTCTGGTGCTCATGGCGCTGATTTCAGCCGGTTTGCTCTGGAGTCTATTCCAGCTGCTTCATGCGCCCTGGTTCTATACTGCCCTGGGTGTTGATGTCGCCGGCCCGGCAACGGCACTGGCCCTATTCAGCCTGGCCATGCCCTTATGCTTGCTACCATTGACCCCGCTCAGCAATGCCCTGTCACGCAAGCACGAATACGAAGCGGATGCTTACGCCGCACAACACAGCAGTGCTCAGGAATTGGTAGACGCGCTCATCACGATGTATCGGGAAAATGCTGCCACGCTGACACCTGATACGCTCTATTCGCTATTTCACGATAGCCACCCACCGGCCACGCTACGCATCGGGCACCTGCAAGGGCAATCGGGCCACCACGCATGAGCCAATCATTTATCGGACGCGTTATAGCCAGCCATGGTCGTCATTACGTCGCCCGGGATAACAACGGCGCATTGTGGCATTGCATTGCACGAGGCAAGAAACATGAAGTCGCGGTTAACGATCTCGTCCATCTTACCGATTTGGGCAACTCGGGAGATGTCACCCAGCCTCAGGCCGTTATTGAAAAAACAGAACAACGCCAGAATCTTTTCCGGCGCTCTGATCAGTTCAAAGATAAAGCGATCGCCGCCAATGTGGATCAGGTCTGGTTTGTCGTAGCCACCGAACCTTCCTTTGACCCGGAACTACTTTCCCGCTGTCAGGTCGCCTGTGCCGCAGAAGATATCCACTTCACGATATTGCTCAACAAGGCTGATCTGACGGATCTGCTACCCAAAGCCGAAGCGCTGGTCGCCCCCTTTGCATCGATTGGCATTCCGGTCGTTCATACTTCGACGCTTTCCGGCATGGGCATGGATAATTTACGCAACCGCATCAGTGGACGATCAACGGTTCTCACAGGCCAATCCGGTATGGGCAAATCATCCCTGATCAATGCGCTTGTTCCGGAAGCCAAAGCCACCATCGGCGAAATCTCGCATTATCTGGACACGGGGCGACACACAACCACCACCGTGCAGGCATACCTGCAGGATGGCGATACCACCATCATCGATGTGCCCGGTTTGCAGGTTTTCGGCCTATCCCACCTGACTGACGAGCAGATCCTGCTCGCTTTTTCCGAATTCAGACCCTATCTGGGTGATTGCCGCTTCAGAGACTGCCGCCACCTTAACGAGCCAAGTTGCGCATTCCTGGCGGCCGTGGAAGCGGGTAGCGCTTCGGCGACGCGTCTGGCGCTCTTGCGCCAGCTCCTCATCGAAAACAAATCGCGCGTATAAAAAAACCGCCCCGGAGGGCGGTTTTCATCGAAGTGCGCTGGGATTAGCAGCGTTCGAAGATCACGGCAATACCCTGACCACCACCGATACACATGGTGACCAGTGCGTACTTGCCGCCAATGCGGTTGAGTTCGTACACGGCCTTGGTGGCAATGAAGGCACCCGAACAACCGACTGGGTGACCCAGCGCAATCGCACCACCATTCGGATTGGTCTTGGCAGGATCCAGACCCAACACCTTCATAACCGACAGTGCCTGAGCTGCGAAAGCTTCATTCGACTCGATCACATCCATCTGATCCAGCTTCAGACCGGCCTTCTTCAGTGCCAGCTGAGTTGCCGGAATCGGACCTTCACCCATTTCGTGGTTCGGGACACCCGCAACAGCGTACGACACGATACGCGCCAGTGGCTTCTGGCCAGCCTTAACGGCGGTGGCAGCATCAGCCAGCACAAAGAAGGCAGCGCCATCATTAATGCCCGAGGCGTTACCAGCCGTGACCGTACCGTTTTCCTTCTTGAAGGCTGGCTTCATCTTCGCCAGCGACTCCATAGTCGTACCCGCCTTAACGTGCTCATCGGTGTCAAACACGACTTCGCCCTTACGGGTCTGTTTGACGATCGGCACGATCTGCGACTTGAAATGACCGGCTGCGATAGCGGCGGCAGCACGACGCTGCGACTCAACAGCAAAGGCATCCTGGGCTTCACGGGTGATACCGTGCTTAGCGGCAAGGTTTTCTGCCGTGATACCCATATGGCCAACACCGAATGGGTCGGTCAGCACGGCAACCATGCTGTCGATGGCCTTGGTGTCACCCATACGGGCGCCAGCACGCAGCGCAGGCAACATGTAGCTGGCTTTGGACATCACTTCCACGCCGCCACCGATACCATATTCAGCGTCACCCAGCATAATGTTCTGGGCAGTAGTCACAATACCCTGCAAGCCAGAAGCACATAGACGGCTCACTTGCATAGCTACTGAGTCCATCGACAGGCCGGCCTGAATGGATGCTACGCGGGAAACATAGGCATAGCGCGAATCGGTCGGCATTGTGGTGCCAACAGTCACGTAGTTGATTGCCAGAGGGTCGACGCCGGAACGGACTACAGCCTCTTTCATAACGGTGCCGGCCAGTTCACACGGCTCCATGTCTGCCAACGATCCACCAAAAGCGCCAATGGCGGAACGAACTGCACTTAGTACAACAACGTCTTTGGTCATGCTTCTGTCTCCCAACCTATATTTGGTTTTTATAAATTAAATGCCCACCCAAGCGGCAAGCCCTACAACAGCGAGTAGTATCACCCACAAAATCAAAGCGCGCCAGACCAGACCGATTGCCGATGGCAGCGCGGCTGGCGTTGCTTCTTCCCCTACCCCGATTTCAGGGCGGTCGGAAACTGTTTCGTCATCAATAATCGGGGAAGGGCTCAAGGCACCACCAAGCTTAACGCCAAGCGCGCCGGCCCCGGCAGCCACAATGACACCCGCGGTATGGTCACGCCAGCTGTTAGCCTGTTCCCGCCAGCAATAAAGTGCATCTTCAAAATTACCCACGATGGCAAATGCCACAGCCGTCATACGGGCTGGCAGCCAATCGATCATGGCAAAAGCCTGGCGTGCAAATGCACCAAACTGACGACGCTTTACCTGGACTTCTTCTGCCGCGTGTTCGCCGACAACTTCTTCATCCTTGCGTTCACTGCCATTCCAGTGCGTGGCTAGAAATGCCGAGAGTCGGTAAAAGACGGCGCCTACCGGGCCAAAGATCACAAACCAGGCAAGCACGCCAAACACGTGACGATGCGACGCCAAAACACCCGTTTCAATAGCAAGACGAGCAATCTCATCTGAACTAGCCTGATCCGGGCATTCGCTATTCCATGCCTTCATGGCTTTACGGGCAGCAGGCACATCATCTGCCTGTAGCGCCTCATTCACCGCTGTAAAGGAATGGCTGAACTGACGGAAACCGAGCGTCAGATACAGCACTAGCACACCGAAGGCCAGACCCAACAGGATATTAATGCTGGACAACAGCACATCAAGGATCGTGGCCAGCAATACACCGCCACCAACGACCAGAAACCAGGCCAGAAAGCCGTGTTGACGGTTACCCGAATCAAACACACTCTCTACCCAGTTCGAAATACGGGTTAATGGCGCGCCTACAAAACGGGCATATGGCAATGGGCGAACTTGCTCAATCAGGAGCGCGAGAATCAGTACAACGAGTTTCATAGATCTTAAAGCCTGTCATTCCGCACGTATGCCAGAACCACAATGGATCTGGCCATCGCACTATGTTGGTCAAGATATCATATTCAAGGCGGGTTTAAACAAACTTTTGTGCCTACCCACCGGCCCGGACAATACGCGAAAGCTGCGCCAGCATGCCTGCCGTTGCGCCCCAAATGTAGTAACCGGACCAGGGAATAGCCAGAAAGGTTCTCCAGGCACCTCTGTAGTAGCGGGTCTCTTGCCGGATATTGCGGGGATCGAGGACAAAATCAAGAGGCACATCAAAGATTTCCGCCACTTCACCCGGGTCCGGCACCAGGTCACAAGGGGTTCGTACAAACCCGACCATAGGCGTCACAGAAAATCCGGTACCCGTGTGGTACTGCGGCATCTGTCCAAACAGATCAACGCATTCAGGGTTAAGGCCAATCTCTTCCTGAGCCTCCCGCAGCGCACCCGCCGTGGCTTTTTCACCCGGATTAAGGCCGCCGCCCGGAAAACTGATCTGTCCGGCATGGTCGCGCAAGTGCGCAGTACGTTGCGTCAGCAGTAGACGTAATGGTGCACCAGGCGCAGCCTGCAGGATAGGAATCAGCACCGCCGCCGAACGTCGTCCAGTTAGCAGACGCTCCCGGATTTCTGCAGGCACCGGTTCATCGACCACTTCAGTAATGCCGGGTAGTCTAGAAACCGCTCCGGGAGCTAACCCGGCAAAGGCAGTTCTGAGTGCGTCGGGGGTTATCGCCATAACAATAAAAAGGGCGCCGAAGCGCCCTAAAGATCAATCGCGGAAGTTGCCAAACTGTAAAGGCACGTCCTTGATACCCTCTTTCACCAGCGCAATGGCTTCCTGAAGGATATCGCGTTTGGCGCCCGTAACGCGCACAGCCTCACCCTGAATGGAAGCCTGGACTTTCATCTTGGAGTCCTTGAGCATGGCAACGATCTTTTTCGACGTATTCTGCTCGATACCGACCTTGACCTTAAGCTCCTGCTTCACCTTATTGCCGCCCACCTTCTGGACAGATCCATGATCCAGGCAGCGGACATCGATCGACTTGCTGGTCATTTCAGGCAATAGAATGCCTTGCATCTGATCCAGCTGAAAATCGTTATCGGCATGCAGGCTAATGGTTTTATCTTTTTCATTGAGTTCGGCTTTGGCATCCGAACCTTTGAAATCGTAACGATTGGTGATCTTACGATTCGCAACATCCACCGCATTCTTCAGCGAAGGCATGTCAACTTCGGAGGTGATATCAAAACTCGGCATAGTGATCAACCAAAGTGGCAAACGTAGTGATAAGGCTCGTCGCAGGCGATTTCAAACGACGAATTGCCCGGCACGTCAAATGATTGACCCGCTGCGTAGGTCTTCCATTCCGTCTCGCCCTTGAGACGCACACGACAGCTGCCGCCAACACCTTCCATGATTTCCGGTGCACCGGTATTGAAAGTCAGCGACGATGGCAGAATCACACCAACCGTTTTCTTGGTGCCATCGGCAAACTGCACCGTGTGGCTTACGCACTTGCCATCAAAGTACACATTTGCTGCTTTAACTACCGAAACATTATCGTATTGAGCCATTTAGATTCCCCACATTTTCTGAATAACGCTTTTGGCAATAAACCCTACCATGCCAAAAGCCAGTACGAAAAATAGAACAGCGGTACCTGTTTTGCCCGCCTTCGATTTAAAGGCAATTTCGCCAATAATGAAGAGCATGAAGAGAATAAAAGCTGCCACGCCGTAAGTCGACATGAAGTCAGCAATTTGCTCTTCAGTAAAGCCAAACAGGGTACCTTCCATGATTAAGCCTTTTTGCGCGTTGCCGTTTTAGCCGATGGCTTTTTTGCAACCGATTTCTTGGCTGCAGGCTTCTTGGCAGTTACCTTACCTGCCTTACGGGCATCGCGGTTGGCACCGATACGCATACGTAATGCGTTCAGCTTGATAAAGCCGCCTGCATCCTTCTGATCGTAAGCACCTGCATCATCTTCAAATGTAGCAATCGTCGGATCGAACAGAGAATCCTGTTTCGAATCACGTCCGACAACGATCACATTGCCCTTATAGAGCTTGAGGCGAACACTACCGTTAACGTGCTCCTGGGTGTGGTCGATCAACGTCTGCAGTGCCTGACGCTCAGGGCTCCACCAGTAGCCGTTATAAATCAGGCTGGCGTAGCGTGGCATCAGGTCATCTTTCAGATGCGCGACTTCACGATCCAGCGTAATCGATTCAATGGCGCGATGGCCCTTGAGCAGAATCGTGCCGCCCGGGGTTTCGTAACAGCCGCGCGATTTCATACCCACGTAGCGGTTTTCCACGAGGTCCAGACGACCGATGCCATGCTTGCCACCCAGCTGATTCAGCAAAGCCAGAATTTCATGTGGCTTCATCTTCTTGCCGTTAATCGCAACCGGGTCACCCTTGGCATACTGGATGTCGATGTATTCGGCCTTGTTCGGGGCCTTCTCTGGCGACACGGTCCAGCGCCACATCGATTCTTCGGCTTCTGCGGCCGGATCTTCCAGGTGACGACCTTCAAAGGAGATATGCAGCAGGTTGGCATCCATCGAGTACGGTGAACCACCCTTCTTGTGCTTCATATCGATGGGAATGCCATGCGATTCGGCGTAATTCATCAGCTTTTCGCGGGACAACAGATCCCACTCGCGCCAAGGGGCAATCACTTTAACGCCCGGCTTCAATGCATAGGCACCGAGTTCGAAACGCACCTGATCGTTACCCTTGCCTGTTGCGCCATGACAAATCGCATCGGCACCGGTTTTGTTTACGATCTCGATCAAACGCTTGGCAATCAGCGGACGGGCAATCGAAGTGCCGAGCAAGTATTCACCTTCATAAACCGTGTTGGCACGGAACATCGGGAACACGAAATCACGAACGAACTCTTCGCGCAGATCGTCGATAAAAATATTCTTCGGCTTGATGCCCAGCTTTAGTGCTTTGGCACGTGCGGGTTCCAGCTCTTCACCCTGCCCCAGATCGGCAGTGAAGGTAACCACTTCACACCCATAGGTATCTTGCAGCCATTTCAGAATGACGGAGGTATCCAGACCACCCGAGTAAGCCAATACTACTTTTTTGATATCGCTCATTGCTGCTTTCCGCTCAATATTAAAAACAAAACCACGCTAGATCAGTTAACCCGACCCAGCAATAAAAATTCCATCAACGCTTTCTGTACATGCAAGCGGTTCTCGGCTTCATCCCAGACCACGCTTTGCGGGCCATCAATCACGCTGGCCGTCACTTCTTCGCCACGGTGCGCCGGCAAACAGTGCATGAATAGCGCACCGGGGTTAGCCACACGCATCATGTCGTCATCCACCTGCCAATCGGCAAAGGCCTTCAGACGTGCCTCATTCTCGGCCTCATAACCCATCGATGTCCACACGTCGGTAGTGACGAGATCGGCACCACGTGCCGCATCCATCGGATCAGCAAATACTTCGTAGTGTCCCTGATCATTACCGACCAGCGCGGTATCCAGTTCGTAGCCCGGCGGCGTTGAAACATTCACTTTGAAATCGAGAATGCGGGCAGCCTGCAGCCAGGTATTACAGACATTGTTGGCATCACCCACCCAGGCCACCGTTTTGCCGCGCAGATCGCCGCAGTGTTCGTGGTAGGTGAATATATCGGCCAGAATCTGGCAAGGATGGTATTCGTTGGTGAGTCCGTTAATGACAGGCACACGCGAATAAGTCGAAAATCGTTCGACAATACTCTGTTCGAAGGTGCGGATCATCACGATATCGCTCATTCGCGAAATGACCTGTGCTGCATCTTCCACCGGCTCACCACGCCCCAATTGGGAATCACGGGTGTTCAGATAAATCGCCGCACCGCCCAGTTGTTGCATGCCGGCCTCGAACGAGAGACGCGTGCGTGTACTGGCCTTTTCAAAAATCATCACCAGCGTACGATCAGTCAGTGGCCAGTATTGCTGATACGACTTGAAGCGCTCTTTAATCCAGCGTGTACGCGCAAAGAGATACTCGTACTCTTCACGATTCAGATCGCTGAACTGCAAATAATGTCTCAGACTCATATTACTTTCCCAGATAACGGGTAATCACATCCGTCAAACGCTCGACCAATGTATCAACATCGGCCTGCGTGATATTGAGTGATGGCAACAGGCGCACGACCGAATCAGCGGTGACGTTAATTAACAGGCCGGCATCTCGGGCCAAGCCCACTAATTCACCACAAGGTCGATCGAGTTCAATACCGATCATCAAACCACGGCCACGGATATCACGCACTTCAGGGTACTCACCGATACGGGCACGAATGCCGTCACGAATTGCGGCGCCCATACGCTCTGCGTTAGCCAGCAATTGTTCGCGCTCCAGCACATCAATGGTGGTATTTGCGGCACGCATGGCCAGCGGGTTTCCGCCAAAGGTAGAGCCATGGTTACCCGGCCCGAAAAGACCAGAAGCGCGACCACCCACCATACAGGCACCTACCGGCACGCCGGAACCTAAACCTTTAGCCAGCGACACGACATCCGGACGCACACCCGAATGCTGGAAACCGAACCACTTGCCCGTGCGACCAATGCCGCACTGCACTTCATCGGTCATCAGCAGCCAGCCCTTTTCATCACACAACGCACGCAGGTCACGCTGGAAGTCATCATCGGCCAGATGAATCCCCCCTTCGCCCTGAATCATTTCCAACAGAACAGCTACTACATTCTTATTGTGCTCCGCGACCTGACGAATGGCCTCGATATCATTGTAGGGAACACGGACAAAGCCGCTGACCAGCGGTTCAAAGCCTGCCTGTGTCTTTCGATTACCCGTTGCCGACAGCGTTGCCATGGTACGGCCATGAAAGGCATGCTCCATCACGATAATGTTCGGATTATCGATACCCTGGCGGTGACCATAAAAGCGCGCGAGCTTGATCGCTGCTTCGTTGGCTTCGCAACCTGAATTACAGAAGAAAACCTCATCCATACCGGACAAAGCCGCTAGCTTTCCGGCCAGCTCATCCTGGAGCGGAATGTGGTATAGGTTCGACGTATGGAGCAATTGAGAAGCTTGCTGACTGAGCGCACGCACAAGTTCCGGATGGTTGTGACCCAATGTATTGACGGCAATACCTGACAACGCATCCAGATAGCGTTTGCCTTCGGTATCGACCAGCCAGCTCCCTTCACCGTGCACAAAGGCAACAGGCTGACGGGCATACGTATTCATCACATGGGTCATAAAACTTCTCGGTCTATCGAAAAACAAAAAGCGCCGAGACCGAATTCTCAACCAACCGGTTTCCGAATTCGCATCGCGTCGCGTATTGAAAGCATTTATCGTGATTTTATGGCAAAAGTGCGCAGGCATCCACTCCCGCAAGCGCACAAAAGCCGATAGAATGTCGGCATGAACACCCCCGCACCGACAGACGACGAAAAAACGCAGTCAAATCTGTCTCACAGCCTCGTTATTGTTGGTCGCACACAGGACGGAAAGAAGTTCCGCCCTTCCGACTGGGCTGAGCGGTTATGCGGTGTGATGTCGGCTTTCGGCACTGAAAAACGCATGAAATACTCCCCATACGTCAGCCCGGGCGAATGGGAAGGCGATAAATGTGTCTTTATCGACGGCATCCTTTACGACTTATCCCCGATTGCCTATCGTTTTCTGGCCAACTTTGCCAAAGATAACGATCTGATGCTGGTCGATGGGGTCTGTAGCCTGGAAGTCTGCAACATCGATGAAGCCATGGCGGATGTGGTGGTTTACCCACCTAACGTTCCTGCCCGCTAAATCAGCAAATCACCACCCTACAGACGTAAAAAAAGCACCCGAGGGTGCTTTTTTATTGCTTCACACTAAAACCGAAGGCTTAGGCAGCCATGGCTTTAATCTGAGCCGACAGGCGGCTCTTGTGACGCGACGACTTGTTCTTGTGAACGATGCGCTTGTCAGCAATGCTATCAATTGCACTAACTGCAGCAGCAAATACAGCTTGAGCAGCAGACTTGTCACCAGCCTCAATGGCACGGCGCACTTTTTTGATCGCCGTACGGAACTCGGAGCGCTGGCTGGCGTTGTGAGCACGCTGCTTATTTGCCTGACGGGCACGTTTGCGGGCTTGGGCGCTATTGGCCATGAAACTTCCTTTGCGGGGGAATTCGAAAACACGCGACTATACCGGAAAGCTAAAACATTGGCAACCATCGTACAATTCGTCTATGAGTCTGCTTCGTTCAGTCGCCACGGTCAGTGGTTTTACCTTCCTATCCCGCATCCTCGGCTTTGTCCGGGATTTCGTGATCGCCCGGAGTTTCGGGGCGGATGCCGCCACCGACGCCTTTTTTGTGGCCTTCAAACTCCCGAATCTA
>CAZGHR010000023.1:0-16207 GCA_964525545.1 uncultured Dechloromonas sp. | reverse complement strand
GTTGCTAAGAAGCCAGCAGCCAAGAAGGCTGTTGCTAAGAAGCCAGCAGCTAAAAAGGCTGTAAAGAAAGTTGCTAAGAAGAAGTAATTCTTCCTAACGCTTTTAAAGCATTAAAAAACCCCACCCCGAATTTTCTCGGCGTGGGGTTTTTCTTTGGGTCGGTTACGTAGCGGACTTACTTCTTTTTCTGTGGGGGCAGATCGGTACAAGCCCCTTCAGCAACTTCTGCGGCGAGTCCAACGGATTCACAGAGGGTCGGATGTGGATGGATGGTATGACCCATATCAGCTGCATCGCAACCCATTTCAATGGCTAGACACACTTCGCCAATCAAATCACCCGCATTTGTGCCAACAATGCCACCACCAATAATGCGGTGGGTCTCGGCATCAAATAGAAGCTTCGTAAAGCCTTCATCTCGTCCGTTGGCAATGGCGCGCCCGGAGGCTGCCCATGGGAACATGGCCTTGGTGAACTTGCGGCCGCTGGCCTTACACTGTTCTTCAGTCAGCCCAGCCCAGGCTACTTCCGGATCTGTATAAGCTACGGAAGGAATTTGCAGTGGATCGAAGACGCGCTTGTGACCTGCTGCGACTTCTGCTGCAACGTGGCCTTCGTGTACCGCTTTGTGTGCCAGCATCGGCTGCCCCACCAGATCACCAATCGCGAAAATGTTGGGTACATTCGTCCGCATCTGGTTGTCGACTTTGATGAATCCCCGTTCGTCAACAATCACGCCCGCTTTATCTGCGCCCAGTTTGCCACCATTGGGTGAACGACCCACGGCTACCAGAATGCGATCATAGGTGCCGGCGTCCGGTGTCGCTGTGCCGTTAGCACCTTCGAACTGAACGGCGATACCCGATGCCTCAGCCTTGGCTGCCACGCACTTGGTGTTAAGCATCACGCGATTAAAACGGGACAGGTTCATCTTTTCCCAGACCTTGACGAGGTCGCGATCTGCGCCAGGCATGAGGCCCGGGCCGAGCTCGACGACATCAATCTGAGTGCCCAGTGTTGCATAGACGGTAGCCATTTCGAGACCAATGATGCCGCCACCAACAACCAGCATGCGTTTGGGAACGTCTTTGAGCTCCAGTGCGCCGGTTGAATCAACGACACGAGGGTCAACGGGCATGAACGGTAGTTTGATTGATTGAGAGCCTGCAGCAATGATGGCCTGTTTGAATCGAATGACTTTCTTCTCGCCGGTTGGCTTCTGGCCATCGCCGCTGGTTACATCAACGCTCATGTGATGGGCGTCGATAAATTGGCCGAGGCCGCGAACCTGTTGTACCTTGCGCCCCTTTGCCATGCCGGCGAGGCCGCCGGTGAGCTTGCTGACGACTTTGGTCTTGTGCTCACGTAGTTTTTCTACGGAGACTTTGGCCGAGGCCATTTCCACAATACCCAGCTCATGCAGATGGCTGACTTCTTCCATAACCCCGGCAATATGTAAGAGTGCTTTGGAAGGAATACAACCGACGTTGAGGCATACGCCGCCCAGGGTGCCATAGCGTTCAACGATCACAGTGTTGAGGCCGAGATCGGCAGCGCGGAAAGCGGCAGAGTAGCCGCCAGGGCCGCCACCCAGAACCAGCATATCGCAGTCCACATCTACGGGGCCTGTGTAACCGGTCGCAGGCGTGGGTGCGGTGACGGGTGCGGGTGCTGCCGATGTTGTGGCGGGCGTCGGCGCAGCGGCGGCGGGCGCTTGAGTTGGTGTATTGGCCACGGTGCTAGCTTCCACACGGACAACAATGGTGCCTTCACCGATACGATCACCCAGTTTAACCAGGACTTCCTTGACGGTGCCTGCCGCAGAGGCCGGAACGTCCATCGTGGCTTTGTCAGATTCCAGAGTCACCAAAGCGTCATCAATTTTGATGACATCTCCCGGTTTTACAAATACTTCAATCACCGGAACGTCGGTGAAATCACCAATATCCGGTACTTTGATGTCAATCAGTTGGCTCATGCGGTGCTCCTTAGAGGGCTACGCGGCGGAAGTCCGCCAGCAGTTGCGCCAGATAGACATTGAATCGGGTCGCCAGTGCGCCATCAATCACACGGTGGTCAGCAGTGAGCGACAGCGGTAGGGTCAGGCGCGGCACAAATTGCTTGCCATCCCATACAGGTTTCATGGCGCTCTTGTTCACGCCAAGAATAGCCACTTCCGGTGCGTTGACGATCGGTGCGAAATACGTGCCGCCGATACCGCCCAGTGATGAAATGGTAAAGCAGGCGCCTTGCATATCAGCTGGCTTCAGTTTGCCATCACGAGCCTGTTTGGCCAGATCACCGGACTCTTTGGCAATGTCGAAGACCGATTTCTTATCCGCATTCTTGATCACCGGAACGACCAAGCCATTTGGGGTGTCTGCGGCAAAGGCAATGTTGAAGTACTGCTTCATCACCAGATTGTCGCCATCAAGCGAGGCGTTGAATTCCGGATATTTCTGCAGCGCTTTAACGCAGGCTTTGACCAGGAAAGCGAGCATGGTGAGCTTGGTTTCGCCACTCTTTTCGTTTTCCTTATTCAATTGAACGCGGAAGGCTTCCAGATCGGTGATGTCGGCATCTTCGTGGTAGGTCACTGCCGGAATCATGGCCCAGTTGCGAGACAGATTCTGGCCGGAAATTTTCTTGATGCGTGACAGAGGCTGGACTTCGATTGGGCCAAATTTGGCGAAATCGACTTTAGGCCATGGCAGTAGATCCAGACCGCCACCATTGCTTCCGGTAGCGGCGGGCGTTTTGCCCGGAACGATGCCGGTACTCATGGCACCCTTAACGAAGCCAGTGATGTCTTCTCGCAGAATACGATTCTTCGGGCCTGTTGCTTTGACTTGTGTCAGATCCACACCGAGTTCGCGTGCGTAGGCACGGATGGTCGGGCTGGCGTGGAGGGCGCTGCCCAAAGCTAAGCCAGGCAGGCTGGCAACGTTTGTTGCAGCAGGGGCAACGGCTACCGGTGCTGCTGTAGTAGCAGGAGCCGGTGCGGCAGCGGCGGGTGCCGGGGCGCTGGCAACAGCTGGGGTAGAAGACGCAACAACGCCACCTTCCAGACGCACAATCACGGTGCCTTCGCCAACCTTGTCGCCCAGTTTTACAAGCACTTCTTTGACGGTACCAGCGGCTGAGGATGGCACATCCATCGTTGCTTTGTCCGATTCCAGGGTGACCAGGGCGTCATCCACTTTGACGACATCGCCCGGTTTGACGAAAACCTCGATAACCGGCACTTCGGCAAAGTCACCGATATCAGGCACCTTGACGTCGACCACGCCACCGCCTGTTGCAGGGGCAGCAGCTTGAAGATCAGCAGCTGGCGCTGCTGGAGCAGGGCTTGATGCCGCTACAGCGGCTTGAGGTGCCGCCGCGCTATCGCTGGCCTCGACACGAACGACAACGGCGCCTTCACCAATGCGATCGCCCAGTTTGACGAGTACTTCCTTGACAACGCCGGCGGCCGAAGCGGGGACATCCATGGTGGCTTTGTCAGATTCTAGTGTGACGAGTGCGTCATCAACTTTAATGACGTCACCGGGTTTAACAAACACTTCGATCACGGGGACATCGGTGAAATCGCCAATGTCCGGAACTTTGATATCAATCAGTTGGCTCATGGTGGTGTCTCGCTTAAACCGTCATCGGGTTTGGTTTGTTCGGGTCGAGTTGATACTTGGTGATTGCGGCAGCAACTTTGTCGCGACCAATCGTGCCTTCATCTGCCAGCGCTTTGAGTGCGGCTACCGTAACCCAGTGGCGATCAACCTCGAAGAAATTACGCAGATGTTCGCGGGTGTCCGAACGGCCAAAGCCGTTAGTGCCGAGAGCGATAAACGTTTTCTTGATGAACGGACGGATCTGCTCAGCGTAGAGTTTGATGTAGTCGGTGGCGGCCACGACAGGGCCAACAGTGTTGCCCAGCTTTGATTCCACGTGAGAAATACGTTGTGGATCGGTTGGGTGCAGCATGTTCCAGCGGGCGACATCCTCACCATCGCGGGCTAGTTCATTGAAGCTCGGGCAACCCCAGAGGTCTGATTCAACGCCCCAGTCTTTACGCAGCAATTCGGCTGCGGCGATGACTTCACGGAAGATCGTGCCTGAACCTAGGAGTTGAACGCGTGGGCCATTGCCAGCAGCACCCTTCTTGAAGGCGTACATACCCTTGATGATGTCGGGCGCAGCACCAGCCGGCATTTCCGGATGTTCGTAGTTTTCATTCATGACGGTCAGGTAGTAGAAGATATCTTCCTGATCTTCATGCATGCGACGCATACCGTCCTGTACCACCACAGCAACTTCATACTGGAAAGTTGGATCGTACGAAACACAGTTAGGAATCATGTTAGCCAGCAAGAGGCTGTGACCATCCTCGTGTTGCAGGCCTTCGCCATTCAGTGTGGTGCGGCCTGCAGTACCGCCGATCAGGAAACCACGTGCGCGTTGGTCGCCGGCTGCCCAGCACAGATCCAGCGTACGTTGCAGACCAAACATCGAGTAGCAGATGTAGAACGGAATGGTTTGAACGCCGTGCACCGAGTAGGCGGTAGCAGCAGCAATCCAGTCACTCATGGCACCGGCTTCATTGATGCCTTCCTGTAGCACCTGGCCATCCTTGGTTTCCTTATAGAACATGAGCTGGTCATGGTCTTCAGGGACATAGTTCTGCCCTTGCTGGTTCCAGATGCCAACGGCGCGGAACATGCCTTCCATACCGAAGGTGCGGGATTCATCCGGCACAATTGGCACCACATTGCGGCCAACCACTTTGTCTTTGAGCATCATGTTCATGATGCGGACGATGGCCATGGTGGTGGAGAGTTCACGGCCTTCACCAGATGCCTTTAACAGGGCGTCAAAAGTAGCGAGTGGGGGAATCTGTAGCGCATCTGCTTTGCGGCGACGCTGTGGCAGGAAGCCGCCCAAGGCCATGCGACGCTCGCGCATGTACTTATATTCGTCTGAGTCTTCGGCAAACTTAAGATACGGCAGCTCCTCGAGCTGTTCATCTTTAACGGGCAGCGAAAAACGGTCACGGAAGCGGGCGATCTGCTCGGTATCCATTTTCTTTTGCTGGTGCGAGGTGTTCATTGCCTCGCCTGCTTTGCCCATGCCGAAGCCCTTGATGGTTTTTGCCAGGATTAGGGTCGGTTGACCCTTGTGTTTGGTGGCACGGTCGTAGGCAGCAAAGATCTTGAAGATGTCGTGGCCACCACGATTGAGTTGCCAGACTTCATCATCGGTCCAGTCCGCAACCAGTGCTTTTAGTTCCGGCGTGTTGAAGAAGTGCTCACGAACATAAGCGCCATCTTTCGATTTGAAGGTCTGGTACTCGCCATCGCACAGATCCATCATGCGTTGTTTGAGAATGCCCTTGGTATCGCGCTGGAAGAGGCTATCCCAATGGGTGCCCCAGATCAGTTTGATGACATTCCAGCCTGCACCACGGAATTCGGATTCCAGCTCCTGAATGATCTTGCCGTTGCCGCGTACTGGGCCATCCAGGCGCTGCAAGTTACAGTTAATAACAAAGATGAGGTTGTCGAGTTTCTCGCGACCCGCCATGCCGATAGCGCCAAGCGATTCCACTTCATCCGTTTCGCCATCGCCCAGGAAGGCCCAGACTTTTCGCTTTTCAGCCTTTTGTGCATCAATCAACCCGCGACTTGCCAGATACTTCATGAAGCGAGCCTGGTAAATGGCCTGTATGGGACCTAGCCCCATTGATACGGTTGGGAATTGCCAGAAGTCTGGCATGAGCCACGGGTGCGGGTAGGAGGAGATGCCCTTGCCCGTTGTTTCCTGGCGGAAGTGGTCCAGTTGTTGTTCGGTGAATCGTCCCAGCATGTAGGCACGTGCATAAACGCCGGGAACCGAGTGGCCCTGGAAGAAAATTAGGTCACCATCATGCTCAGCTGAAGGTGCGTGCCAGAAGTGGGAAAAGCCCACGTCGTAAAGTGTTGCAGCAGACGCAAATGATGCGATATGACCACCCACGTTCGTGTGTTTGTTAGCTCGAACAACCATGGCCATGGCATTCCAGCGGATATAGGAGTGAATCTTGATCTCCATATCAGCGTTGCCCGGATATTTAGGTTGGAGTGCCGTCGGAATGGTGTTGATGTATTCGGTGTTGGCCGAGTAGGGCAGATCGATTCCCTTTTCTCGAGCCTGCTCGATCAGGGTTTCAATGAGGAAGTGTGCGCGGTCATCGCCTTCGTTGCTGATCACGCCGGAGAGTGCATCCTGCCATTCCCGGGTTTCCTGGGGGTCCGAATCGATGCGTTGACCGGGAGTGGAATTCATTTCGTTTTCTGCCGACATGCTGCCTCCTAATTGAGACGGATTCCTGCGGGATCCGTAATGACCAGCGTTTATGACTCGATTTGGACAACCCGTGACGACTATATCTGTATGTGAGGTTGCGAAGTTCCGCGCCGCACAACAGTGAATCGGGCTGCTTTTGTTGTTTTGTAATATGAAACAACGTATTGTTATGTGAAAATACTAAGGCTCGATTGATCAAGCGTCAAGCAGTTCGTTCGTTCTTTAATAGGGAGCGTGGCATGATCACAACATGCCTATACCAAAAGCTTCCTTTGCCGAGAATCTGAGCCGGTTGCGTTGTGAGGAACCGCAATGGCATTTTTATCGACCAGAGATCCACGGAGATGCCGGAGTGTTTCGACAGTCTTTGCGAAATCATGGGGTGCCGGCACTGGAGCTAAACGGGGCGCCGCAAGCTATTGCGGCAGAGTGGCTGGCACAGGCGATGGTGCTTTCAGCCGAATATCTGGTGCCGGTCGTCGTGTTTGGCGGGAGCGAAATATCGTCAGCAGGAGGCGTCTTAAGCCGGCAAGAAGAAGTTGTTGATCCTGGGTGGTTATCAACGAGGCAAATAGCCGTTACCGCCGCCATAGAGACATCTCCGCTCAATCAGGAGCGCCGACGTGCGCGAGATAAGTCGGGCGCGTTATATCTGGGATGGCAGCCGGACTTGGAGCAATCTCCCGGCAATCACCTAATGCTGGCCTGGAGTAGCCCCTTACCATTGAAGCGAATTCGGGACTTTTCTGCGCGATGTCCTGAACTTATTGCGTCTGGCCCGGATATCGATAGTTTGGCGGCCGATGTGGGCGCACAGGGAATTTCAGTGGCGCAGTGGCGGTTTGCAGTAAAATAACGGCCTATGACTGCTCAAATTCTTGATGGCGCCGCGTTATCCAAACGTTTGCGTGCCGAATTCAAAGTGCGTGCCGATGAATTGGCGCTTCAGGGAACCCGGCCAGGACTGGCTGTTATTCTGGTAGGCGAAAATCCGGCATCGCAAGTCTATGTGCGTAACAAGATCAAGGCTTGCCATGAGGCCGGCATGGTCTCGTTTGATTTTCCGTTTGCGGCTGATGTTGACCCAAAGCACGTGCTCGACAAGATCGCTGAACTGAACAACGATCCCGCTGTGCACGGCATTCTGGTCCAGTTACCATTGCCGCCACAATTTGACGAAGCCGAGGTGCTTGCAGCCATTCGCCCGGAAAAAGATGTCGATGGCTTTCATGCGGCGAATGTCGGTGCCTTGATGCAGGGTGACCCGCGGTTCATTCCTTGTACGCCTTATGGTGTGATGAAACTGCTGGCCGAAACGGGTGTTGACCTGAACGGTAAAGAAGCGGTGGTGATTGGCCGTTCCAATATTGTTGGCAAGCCAATGGCCATGCTGTTGCTACATGCGGGTTGTACGGTGACCGTGTGCCACTCGCGTACCAAGGATCTGAATGCACACACCCGTCGTGCCGATATTCTTGTGGCTGCGATTGGTAAGCCGAAGTTTGTTACTGCCGATATGGTAAAGCCGGGTGCTCTGGTGATTGACGTGGGCATTAATCGTTTGCCTGCCGAGGCAGGTGGGGGCTTGTGTGGTGATGTTGATTATGCGGCCGTGGCACCGATTGCCGGTGCCATTACGCCCGTTCCGGGTGGTGTGGGTCCGATGACGATTGCCATGTTGTTGGCGAATACATTGACCTCTGCAGAGCGTTTTGCTGAAGGAACTGTGAAATGAGTGCCGATAAAAAAGTGCCATTGATTGGCATTGTGATGGGGTCCGATTCGGACTGGCCGACAATGCAGGCAGCAGCAGTGATGCTCAAAGAATTTGGTGTTGCGTTTGAGGCACGCGTTGTCTCCGCACACCGCACGCCTGATCTGCTCTTTGAATATGCGGAGACAGCTGGCCCGCGTGGCCTACAGGCCATTATTGCCGGCGCAGGCGGTGCGGCGCACCTGCCGGGTATGCTGGCAGCAAAAACGACAGTGCCCGTGCTGGGTGTCCCTGTGCAATCCAAAGCGTTGTCAGGTGTTGATTCGCTGCACTCGATCGTGCAGATGCCGAAGGGCATTCCTGTGGCGACCTTTGCGATTGGTGAGGCTGGCGCGGCCAATGCCGCATTATTCGCGATTGCCATGCTGGCAAATCAGGATGCCGAATTAAACCAGCGACTGCAGCGGTTCCGCCAGCAGCAGTCGGCCAAAGTGCTGGCTATGAAATTGCCGGAAGTCTGATGAAGAAATCGTTTATTCCAGCGCCTGCAGTATTGGGCATGCTCGGTGGCGGCCAGCTTGGCCGCTATTTTGTTATGGCTGCCCACGAGTTGGGTTATCAGGTCTGGGTGTTGGATCCGGATCAGGATAGTCCGGCCGGTCGAATTGCTGATCGGCATTTGTGTGCCGCTTATGATGACGCCGCAGCTCTGGCCGAGTTGGCAGCAGGTTGTGCGGCGGTCACGACCGAGTTTGAAAACGTACCTGCTGAAACACTGGCTGTGCTGTCTGAGCAAGTGCCGGTACACCCATCTGCCGCCGCGGTGTCTGTGTGTCAGGATCGTATTGCTGAAAAGACCTTCCTCAAGGTTCATGGCTTGCCGCATGGCCCATTCATAGAGATCAACTCGCTAGAAGATTTGCGTCAGGCGTCATCGCAGCTTTTCCCTGGCATCCTGAAAGCCGCGCGTCTGGGCTACGATGGCAAAGGGCAGGCAGTCGTTGAAGATCGTGCGTCTGCCGAAAAGGCCTGGGTTGAACTGGGTAGTGTGCGTTGCATTCTGGAAGCGAAGCTGCCACTCGATTATGAAATTTCCGTGGTGCTGGCGCGAGCTCAGGACGGTGCAGTGAAGGCATTTCCTTCGGCCGAGAATCGTCACACGCGCGGTATCCTTGATGTGAGCATTGTGCCAGCCTGGGGTTCTAGTTGTCTGGCAGACACGGCCTGTGAAGTGGCGGAGAAACTGGCGGGTTGTCTGGGCTATGTGGGTACGCTTGGTGTTGAGTTCTTTGTCACACGCGGCAAGCTGGTTGTGAATGAAATGGCCCCGCGCCCGCACAATAGCGGTCACTACACAATTGATGCCTGCGCGACCAATCAGTTTCAGCAGCAGGTTCGTGCCCTGTGCGGTTTGCCGCTCGGTGATAGTCGTGCGCATTCGGCGGCAGTGATGGTTAATCTGCTCGGAGATCTCTGGTTCGATGGTGATCAGGAGCGAGAACCGGATTGGGCTGCGCTGTTGGCCATTCCCGGGCTTTGCCTGCATCTGTATGGCAAACAGTCGCCGCGCCCTGGCCGCAAAATGGGTCACCTGACAGTTGTGGGTTCAGACGCCAAACAGGTTTATGAACAGGCTATGCGGGCACGTAAAATCCTGGGGTTGCCGGATGCCTGAGATGGATGCCGGCCCGGATGCAATTGCCCGTGCCGTTGATTTGCTTCTTGCCGGCAACCTTGTAGGGCTACCGACTGAAACCGTTTATGGGTTGGCAGCAGATGCCAATAACCCCGAGGCCGTAGCAAAAATATTTGCGGCCAAAGGTCGACCGGCGGATCACCCGTTGATTGTGCATTTGGGCGCGGACGATTTGTTGCCGAACTATGCACGTGAGATTCCTGATGATGCGTGGGCTCTGGCTGAGTCATTCTGGCCGGGGCCTCTGACCCTAATCTTGAAAAAGGCTGCAAGTGTGCCTGATTGTGTTACCGGAGGTCAGGACACGGTTGGTATTCGTATACCCGCACACCCTATGGCATTAACTTTGCTGCGCGCGTTTGCTGATCGGAATCCTTCTCGTGGTGGCGTGGCGGCACCTTCAGCGAATAAATTTGGACGAATCAGTCCAACCAGGGCAGACCATGTGGCCCAAGAGTTGGGTGACGAGGTGTCACTGGTACTAGACGGAGGTGATTGTCTGGTGGGCATTGAGTCAACGATTGTTGATCTCTCGCGAGGTGACCCGGTCATTCTTCGTCCGGGCGCAATTACGGCAGCGCAGATTGAACTCGTGTTGGGTAAACCTGTTGTTGTAGCAAATATCGAGCAAAACCCAACGCCTGGTACCCCGCGGGTTTCGGGGAGTTTGGCATCGCATTATGCGCCACGGACACCGCTCAGCGTGTTGTCACTGGAAGCGATCAAAGAAAAGCTAGCTGCAGGGCATTGTGCAGGGGTTGTGCTTGATAGCCCATCATTGCCTGAAACGATGCGACAGCATGCTGATGTTGAAGTTTTAGCGAATCAGCCTGCGTCTTTTGCGCATGACTTTTATCGAGTCCTGAGAGACTTGGATGAAAGAAATTATCGCAATATCTACGTACAGCAACTGCCAGAGACACCAGATTGGTTTGCTGTGCGTGATCGGCTGGGGCGTGCAGCCCATCGCGACTAAGCGGGTAGTTGCTGTTTATTTAAGTGAGCCAAAGACCTGAGTGCAGTTACCTGGTCTTTCAAGGGTTGCGGAATTGTTTCTGGGTTAGCGATAAGCTTCCGGATCAATTCGACATTCTGGTCAAAGTCAGCACTTTCAGGCCATCCTGCAAGGGGTGGCGTTCCCCCTTCTTCTGCCGGAAACAGGATTGATGGGAGGCCCTTTTCAAAGCCCATAAGTTCAGGGCGGCGACGTGGGTTGGCAAATGCTTCACCTTCAGTCCCACGGAGCAGCATGGCATCTGCGCGCTGTGTTGTTAGCAGGGATGTCATGCGAATGAGATATTCCGGGTGTGTGACGTTAACGACGCGTATCGACTGCCCGGGGCAGGGATCTAATAATTTGCAAAGCGTGTGAGCTGTGTTGCGTACGCCTAAACGGCTGCGCAAATTAAGCAGTGCATTGAGCCCCGGGTTCAGCTGCTCGATGTCCAGTAAAGCAATGCCCGTTGCGTCGAGCTGCGTTTCAGCCTGTGCTATTGATTCCGATAGATGAACGCCTAGTGTCTTGAAGAGCGGGAAAGGATTTTCACGATTCTCAAAATCATGTCTGCCATGAATCAGCACTTTTAGTCCGGCGTCTCTGATTAATTGCGCCAACAAAGGCAGTAGGTTTGGCTGACGACGAACACCGTTGTACGTGGGCAAAATGACAATCGGCGTGCTGTCTTTTGATTCGAGGGTCTGGGTGGTGGCCTGCATGGCCCTGCAGAACCCGATTAATTCCTCATCTGATTCACTCTTTACGCGTAGAGCGATAAGAATCGCACCCAATTCAAGATCCGGTACATCGCCCTGTAGCATGGCTGTAAAAAGCATTTCAGCGTCTTCAGCCGAGAGCGAACGGGCGCCTTTGGCGCCGCGGCCGATTTCTTTGATCAGGCTGGATAGGTTCATAGGTTTATCCAGTAAGCAATTAGATGCGCGTGGGAGAAATACTGAATTTTTCAAGGCCGTCCATTTGTTGTAGCGCCCGACCTAGATTAGACAAGTCGGGATTGATCCGCGGACGTGTTGTTGCTGTATAGGACCAGAACTGGTGATTTTTTCCAAGGCTAATCGAGATGCTGTCCATCCCTACGGTGAATCCGTTGGCCTCAGCGAGTTCTTTGAGCGTTTCGGCGTTAGGGTGGCCGTGCAGGTTGAAAGTCAGTTCAAATAAATAACGTTTGCGACGCGGCAACCACCGCTCAAGCTGCAGCACGATCGTCATGCTAAAGGCACACAAGACTGCCAGGGCGATGCCTGCTGCATAAAAACCCAAGCCAATTAATATGCCGATGGCAGCGGCTGTCCAGATCGATGCCGCTGTTGATAAACCAGAAATCGAACGACCTTCACGAATAATGACGCCGGCGCCCAGAAAGCCGATACCTGTAACGATGCCCTGAATCACTCTTGATGGGCCGTCAGCAGTAACGCTTTTGATGTCTTGACCCCCAAACCAGAGTTCCGGATAGGCAAAAATGGCTACGATGCCTGTGGAGGCCATGCAGACGAGAGAAAAGGTACGCATGCCTGCTGCCCGACCATGATAGGAGCGCTCATATCCAACCAGCATGCCTAAAAACATGGAGCCAGCAAGGTGCATAAGCAGGATAAGGTTGATCTCAATGGCTTGGGGAGACCAGAAACTGAGTAGCCACTCGTGCGTTAGGTGTGACATGGCTGGTGATTAACCCTTAAGTTCATCAAAATTTAACAAAGCAGATATCGGAAATTTGCTGCAGTGAAATATAATACGCAACTTGTTGATTATACGGCCTGAAATGTTTCGTCACCGCGTTGGATGATGGATTGTGGCCATCCCTGCTTCTTTTGTCTTGAGGGCGCCCGGTTGACCTGTGTGCCGTAGGAGATTGTTTTGGATTTAACGGCGTTAGACTTATCGCGAATTCAATTCGCATTTGTGGTGACATTCCACATTATTTTTCCATCTTTTACGATCGGTCTCGCTGCATGGCTGGCTGTGCTCGAGTGGCGAAATCAGGCAACGGGCAACCCCGTTTACCGGAAACTTTTTGATTTCTGGGTCAAGATTTTTGCTGTGTCATTTGGCATGGGGGTTGTTTCCGGTATTGTGATGGCCTTCCAGTTCGGGACGAACTGGAGTGTGCTGAGCGAAAAGACTGGGCCGATTCAGGGACCGTTGCTCGGGTATGAGTCTTTTACAGCCTTTATTCTTGAAGCCACCTTTCTTGGCGTTGTGTTGTTTGGCCGTACCAAAGTTTCGCCGCGTGCATTTTTGATGTCTTGTGTGCTGGTTGCTCTGGGTACAACGCTGTCTTCTTTCTGGATTATGGCGAATAACAGCTGGATGCAGGTACCGGTAGGCCATGCAGTAGATGCAACGGGTCGTATTATTCCTACGGATTGGCAGCAGATTATCGGTGGCCATGTGTTTATAACGCGTTGGCTACATATGCTGCTTGCGGCCTATCTGACGACGGCAACGGTTGTAGCAGCGACCGGTGCCTGGTACACCCTTAAAGGTGTCTATAAGACGACCGCACGCGCCATGCTGATCTGGGGTATGGGGCTGATGGCCGTATTTACGCCGATTCAAATCGGCTTTGGTCACCTGGCCGGTGAAATCATTCGTGATTATCAACCAGGCAAATTCGCTGCTGTCGAAGGTCGTTGGGAGAGCGGCACGCGAGCACCGTTGGTGGTTGTAGCGTGGCCGGATAACAAAGCTGAAAAGAATAGTTTTGAAGTCACGATCCCGGTACTGGGCAGTGTTGTGGATTCCGGTAACCCGGATTCATATCAGCGCGGCATCAAGGATGTGCCTGCCGATGAGCGTGCGCCGTTCCTTGTGCCGTTTTACGGCTTCCGAATCATGTTTGGCGTGGCTGTTCTGATGCTGTTTATCGGTTGGTATGGTAGCTGGCACAACTATCGTCACAGCATTGAACGCTCGCGTTGGTTTTTGCACATTGCTGCGATTTCATTTCCGATTGGCTGGATCGCCGTGCTTGCGGGCTGGTATACCGCTGAAGTTGGGCGTCAGCCCTGGGTGGTGACCGGTTTGCTGCGAACTTCCGATGCGGTAACACCCTCGCTGACCTTTAATCATGCGCTGACCAGTCTCGTTCTTTATGTGTCGGTGTATCTGATTATTTACAGCTTTGGTCTGCGTTATATCTGGAATCTTTTCAAGAAGGGTCCGTCCAATGATGGCCCGAACACTTCGGAGGCCGTATGAGTCTTGAGTCTATGAGCCCTTGGCTTCCCTACTTCTGGGCTGGTCTGATTGCCTTCTCGATTCTTGTCTACATCATTGTTGATGGTTATGACTTTGGTGCAGCCATGCTGTTTGCAACGGCCAAAAGCGACGAAGAGCGTAATACGGTTATCGGTGCCATTGCACCTTTCTGGGATGGCAATGAGACCTGGTTGATTATCGTCGGTGCCTGTCTATTTGGCGCTTTCCCCGCGATTTACGCCATTTTTCTCTCAGCCTTCTACTTGCCAGTCGTGTTGTTACTGATCGGCCTGATTTTCCGCGGTGTTGCGTTTGAGTTCCGTGAGCAGGCGCTCAAGGCGCGTGGCATTTGGGAATGGGGCTTTGTCATTGGCTCAGCCGTTGCAACGATTGTACAGGGCGCTGCGATTGGCACCATGATCATGGGGCTGCCGATTGAGGGTACAACTTATGTTGGCAATGGTTGGGATTGGCTGGCGCCGTTCCCGGTGCTTTGCGGTCTTGGCCTGGTGGTCGGGTACAGTATGCTGGGGGCCGGCTGGTTGATCCTTAAAACTGAAGGTGCCGTTGCCCAACGTGCCCGTGCACAGCTGCGTGGTCTATCGATCGCTTTCTGTGTTTTTGTTCTGGCTGCTTTCCTGATTACCCAGGGGGTGGATCTGCCGGTGCGTCACGCTTGGGAAAAGGCACCGCTTTGGCATTGGATTGTGCCAGCGCTGGGTTTTGTGGGACTGCTTGGCGCATTCCGTACCAGTCGTCATGATTGCCCGCATGAACGCGCGCCGTTTGCCTGGTGCATGCTGATTATCGCTTCGGCTTTTGGTTCGCTCGCGCTGTCGTTCTGGCCTTACATGATGCCGTACTCGCTGACCATCGAACAGGCTGCAGCGCCGGCAGTATCCCTGCAATTTATGTTCTGGGGTGCGATCGTGATGTTCCCGCTGGTGGTGTTCTATTTCCTGCGCGTCTATCACATGTTCTCGGGAAAGACCGATCCGGTGGGTTACGGATCAAATTCCTGATTAGTTTGATGCAAAGCAAATGGCCACCCTAGGGTGGCCATTTTTTTCGGGGCTGGTTTATCTTAAGCTTTTTTGACGAAGCATGCTTTCAGCATGATATTGCCGAAATCGGATTTGCAATCGAGCTCATGGTCGCCTTCAACAATACGAATGCTCTTGATCTTGGTGCCTACCTTCATGGTGCTCGATGAACCTTTGAGTTTGAGGTCTTTAATCAGTACCACGCTGTCGCCATCGCTCAGTACGTTGCCGTTAGCATCTTTGACAATGCGTGGGCCGTCTTCTTCAGCAGCTTCAGCTTCGATGGGCCACTCAAAACCGCAGTCGGCACAGACGAAGTTGGTGCCATCGGGGTAGGTGTTTTCAAGGGTGCATTGCGGACAGGCTGGAGCGGACATAATCGTGACTCTTCGGATGAATGTAAAACGTCATTGTACCGCCCGGTTAAAACAGTAGCCGTCCATGGCAATGACGTAATCATCTACGCCAGCGTAAAACCGCTCTGCGTCTGGTTTATCTCCAGCTGCGCCTAGCGCGACGAAGAAGGGCATGAAGTGATCTTCGGTCGGGTGGGCCGGCGAGGCATCGGCGCATGTTTGTCGGTAGTTGATCAGTGGGGTGAAGTCAGTCTGGGCTAGTTGTGTGGCCACCCAGTCGGCAAAACGTCTGACATAGGGCGGCGTGGGCAGGTTGTTGTGCGCGCAGATCATGTAGTCGCGCAGGTTGTGCGTGATGCTACCGGTACCAATGATCAGAAAGCCTTTGGACGTGAGTGGCCTCAGTGCCTCACCGAGTGCATAGTGATAGGCCGCACTCGCATGTGATTTGATCGATAGAGGAATCACCGGGATATCGGCAGCCGGATACATCATGCGCAGCGGCACCCAGGCGCCGTGGTCCAGGCCGCGATGCGGATCAAGACGTGCCGGGTAACCGGCATGCTGTAAACAGGTGACGACCTGTTGTGCCCGTTCTGCATCGCCATGAGCGGGGTACTTCAAGGTATAGAGCTCGCTGGGGAAGCCACCGAAATCGTAAATGGTTTCCAGATCACTGGCGTTGCCCACCGTGGGTTCGCGTGTTTCCCAATGCGGGCTGACGATGATAATGGCCTTGGGTCGTTCCAGCGTTTGCGCTAGATCAACCAGCGCCGCACCGGCCGCACCCGGCCGAAGTGCAAAGGTGGGTGCGCCGTGCGGGACGAACAGGGTGGG
>CAZGHR010000022.1:0-17718 GCA_964525545.1 uncultured Dechloromonas sp. | reverse complement strand
TGTATCACCCTGAGATCTTGTGTGGTCGAGACCCGGTTGAATTATTTCTGAATGGCTTGCCTACGGCACAGTGGTTTCCAAAGGTGTTTATGGCACTCGGCCTCTGTTCGGATCCTATTCCACCTCTGTTCGGCCTAGCTTTGCCCACCTGGTCGCTGATTGGCCTGATTGTTCTGGGGTGTTTGCTGGGTATTGCTGTCCGGCGTCGTTAATGCGTTCTTTTCGGATCCTTTGAGCTGACTCTGCCAGCTGCCGCCTAAGGCTTTAATTAATAGCACACTGGCGTTAAGTCGTTGTTGGGCAATGAGAATTGACTTCTGCTGATTGCTCAGCGCGCTGTTCTTCGCAACTACCACATTCGTGTAATTGTCGATGCCCGCCTGATAACGGTTCAGGGCAATAACGACACCCCGTTCGGCTAGCTCAGCGGCTTCATCCTGAATGCCCGCCTCTTCTTCATAGATTCTTAAAGCGGCCAGCTGGGTTTCAACTTCCTGCATTGCTGTGAGTACCGCCTGGCGATAGGTTGCGACGTTTTCATCGTAAACGCCACGAGCCTGCTCTACGTTGGCAGCACGGGCGCCAAAATCTAGCAGGGTCAAGGCCAGGCTCGGCCCGATACCCCAATACAGGAAGGGTGCCGTAAGCAGTTGGCTAAAGGATTGCCCCAGGTAGCCGATGTTGTTCTGGTTGCTATTCAATGTCAGGCTCGGAAAGTAGGCCGCCATTTGATAACCAATTTGAGCGTTAGCCACGGCCATGCGTCTTTCGGCTGCGGCGACATCCGGTCGGCGCTCGAGCAAATCTGAGGGCAAACCCGGCGGCACAACTGGAACCATTAGATTAGATCTTGCCGGTAATGGATTGAAAGAAATGGAAAATTCTGATGGCGGCTTACCAATTAGAACGGCGATCAAATTCTCCTGAGCGGCGCGATTTACACCCACGTCAACCAATTGTGCTTCAACACTACGATACTGCGCGCCTGCATTGATTAGATCCTGACGTGCCTTAACGCCAACTTCATACTGGTTTTTAGTTAAGCGGACGGCCTCCATGTTGGACGCGGTGGTGTCGGTCAGCAATTGCTTTTGCGAGTCTAGCGAGCGCACCAGAAAATAGGCCTGGGCCAATTGCGTCTGCATCGACAGTTTGGCGTTCTCCAGATCGGCTACGCTAGCAACCAGGCTGGCATCTTTAGACTCCAAGTTTCTGCGCAACTTACCCCAAAGGTCGCTATCCCAGGTGATCCCACCATACATATTGACCTGATTCAGTATGGCGCCGTCGTTAATGGTGCCATCCGGATTTACTAGGTTGCCTAAGCCCGTGCCCGAAGCCTGGCGCCCACCATTGGCGTTTAGACCAAAGGTGGGATAGCGTGCCGCATTGGCACCGCTGACTAAAGCCTGAGCCTGGCGAACCCGTGCAACATAAATGGCGATATTCTGGTTATTCGGGGATACCTGCGCCATCAGCTCGTCGAGCTGCGGGTCTTTGTAAATCTTCCACCATTCACCTTTAGTCACATCATCTTCGGGTGTGGCAATTTTCCAACCCGGGGCGGGTTTGAATTCGGCAGAGATGGGTGCATCCGGGCGCACATAATCAGGCCCGACCGCGCAACCAGCGACCATAAAGCTAGCGCCTAGCAGCGATAGCCAGAGTTTGATCGAGGTTGGGTGTGTACGTGACATAAGTTAGGGCGATTCCACAGACGCTATTCTAGCGGGTGGTGCGCCCTCTTCCTTCGGTTTGCGTGTAAATCGGTCCAGCGCCAGAAAAACCACCGGTGTCGTGTAAAGCGTCAGAATCTGGCTCAGGATAAGGCCGCCGACAATGGCAACGCCAAGTGGGACCCGGAGCTCTGCGCCATCACCCTGCCCGATCGCCAGAGGAATCGCCGCAAAAAGCGCCGCAAAGGTGGTCATCATGATTGGCCGGAATCGCAGCAGGCAAGCCTGGTGAATCGCTTCACGGGCAGACATTCCCGTGCGCTGGGCAGAAATGGCGAAGTCGATCATCATGATCGCATTTTTCTTGACGATACCGATCAGGAGAATCACGCCGATCAGTGAAATGATATTGAAATCGGTGCCTGTCGCCAGAATAGCTAGCAAGGCACCCACGCCGGCAGATGGCAGGGTCGATAGAATTGTTAGCGGATGAATCAGGCTTTCGTAAAGCATACCCAGAACAATATACACGGCAATAATGGCAGCCAATATCAACCATGGTTGCGACTTTAAGGACGCCTGAAAGGCTTTGGCGCTGCCCGAGAACGCACCACGTATCGAATCAGGTACACCCATTTCGTACATCGTGTTCTGTATCGCCTCAGTGGCCTGGGATAAAGATACGCCCAGCGGCAGATTGAACGACAAGGTGGATACGACAAAGGCCCCTTCATGGTTCACAGCCAGTGGTGTTTTATCAGGCACGATGCGCGCGATATTGCTCAGAGCAACCTGCCTTGCGGGTGTTGTAGCGGTAGCCGGTACTGTGAGCATCAACCGGTCCAGCGTATCCGGGCTTTGGGTATATTCGGGCGCTGCTTCCAGAACAACCCGGTACTGATTCAGCGGTCTATAAATGACAGAAACCTGACGTTGGCCGAACAGATTATTCAGCGCGGCATCAATCATTTTCGGTGTTATACCAAGACGAAACGCCGCATCCCGGTCGATTTCCACGCGCGTTTGTAGCCCCAGGTCCTGCTGGTCTGTATTCACATCAGCCAGTACCGGTAACTTGCTTAAAGCAGCGCGAATTTTGGGTTCCCACTCACGAAGCTCTTCCAGATCATCACTCTGTAAAGAGAACTGATATTGCGCATTGGATGGGCGACCGCCGATACGGATATCCTGCATAGGCACGAGGAACAGGCCGGCACCAGGCTCTCTTCCCAGTTTTGGCCGGAGACGATTAACCACCTCATCGGCAGAGACATCGCGTTGGCTGAGTGGTTTCAATGAAATAAAGACAATGCCGCTATTGCGCTGGGATCCGCCGGTAAATCCGGAGACTTTATGCACAGCGGGGTCTTCCTTAATGATGTTGATGAACCGAGTGAGTTTGTCTTTCATGGTGCCGAAAGACACAGACTGATCTGCCTGGATGAACCCCATAATCCGACCGGTATCCTGCTGCGGAAAGAATCCCTTAGGCACAATCTTGTACAGCTGGAAATTAAGCACAATGGTGACCAATAGGCCTGCCAGCATCAGCTTACGGTGATCCAGCGCCCAACCAATCGTTCTGGCATAGCCCGCATGAACCCGATCAAAGGTTTTCGTAAATCCTGCTTGTAACCATTGAAAGGCAGCACCTACACGTGACACGATCCGCTGGAAGCGGTTGCGCATCGAATGCGGCGAGACTTTTATCCTAGGTGCATGGTCTCGCAACAGGATGTCCGTCATCATGGGCGTTACGGTGAGAGAAATCACCATCGAGATCAGGATCGCGATTGATAACACCACGGCAAACTCACGGAATAGCCGTCCGATAATGCCCCCCATCAGCAAGATGGGAAGAAATACGGCGATGAGCGATAGGCTGATCGAAATGACGGTGAAGCTCACCTCCTTCGTGCCTTGCAAGACAGCCTGTCGTAAAGGCATACCGGCTTCGCGATGTCGGGTGATGTTTTCCAGCACAACAATGGCGTCATCCACCACAAAGCCCGTCGCAATGGTCAAGGCCATCAGGCTGAGGTTATCGAGACTGTAATTGCACAGGTACATCACGCCGAACGTACCAATGAGGGATACCGGCACAACAATGCCCGGAATCAATGTAGCTCGACCATTCTTCAGGAAGAGATAGACGGCAAGAATAACGAGCGCCACCGAAAGCACCAGTGTCCGTTCTACTTCTTTGAGCGATGCCAGAATCGTGGGTGTTCGATCCATCACGGTTTCGATCTTGATACCGGCGGGTATGGATGCTTCCAGCTGCGGTAACACGGCTTTGACACGTGCCACTGTTTCAATAATGTTGGCACCGGGCTGCCGGTACAGAATAAGCATGACAGAACGCTGGCCATTGGTGAGACCAATGTTACGGACATCCTGTACAGAGTCCGTCACCGTTGCAACATCTTCCAGCCTGACGGGTGCCCCGTTACGCCAGACCACAATCACAGGTTTGTAGTCTGCGGCCGATTTAGCCTGATCATTCGCCTGCACAACCCATTGCCGGTGATCGTTCTCAAGTGTGCCCTTGGGTAAATTCAGATTGGCCTTGAGTACGGCATTGCGAATGTCTTCGCTGCTGATCCCCATGGCTTGAATCACCGCAGGAATTACCGTGACACGAACTGCCGGTTGGGCGCTACCGCCCACAGTGACCTGGCCGATACCGCTGATCTGGGCGAGTTTTTGTGAAAGCACCGAGTCGGCTGCATCATAAATCTGGGCGACATCCAGTGTTTCCGAAGTTAGTGCCATCACCATAATCGGCGAATCGGCCGGGTTGACCTTACGGTACGTCGGATTCGATGGCAGCCCGGTCGGGAGTAATGCGCGAGCGGCAACGATAGCTGCCTGAACATCACGCGCAGCGCCATCGATGTTGCGATCAAGATCAAACTGCAGCGTTATGTTAGTGGACCCCTGCGTACTGATCGAGGTCATTTCGGTAATGCCGGCAATTCGGCTCAGAGATCGCTCAAGGGGCGTAGCAATACTCGAGGCCATGGTCTCCGGGCTGGCGCCAGCCAATGACGCACGCACCGATATGGTCGGGAAATCAACCTGAGGCAATGGCGCCACAGGGAGCTGCAGAAAACCGATGATGCCCGAAATAGTCACCGCGACGACGAGCAGCGTGGTCGCAATAGGACGTTCAACAAAAAGTCGTAGCCAGTTCACGAATCTCTGCCGCTAGAAGCATCAGCGGTTGGTGCGGCATTCAAATCCCAGCCCGTCCGTTCTTTAATCCGTTGCGCCAGGCGATCGAAGTACAGATAGATGACCGGTGTTGTAAAGAGTGTCAGTAGCTGACTCAGCAACAAACCGCCGACCATGGCAATACCCAGTGGCTGGCGCAACTCGCTACCCATGCCGCCGCCCAGCATGAGTGGCAATGCCCCCAGCAATGCGGCCATGGTGGTCATCAGAATTGGCCTGAATCGCAATAGGCAAGCCTGATGTATGGCATCACGGGGAGATAGACCTTCCCTACGCTCTGCATCCAGGGCAAAGTCGATCATCATGATCGCGTTCTTTTTAACAATGCCGATTAGCAGAATGATGCCGATGATGCCTATGATGCCCAGATCATTGCCGGTGAGCATCAGGGATAACAATGCCCCTACTCCGGCAGAAGGAAGTGTCGAAAGGATCGTAATGGGATGAATATAGCTTTCATAAAGTACACCCAGCACGATATACATCGTCACAATGGCCGCCAGAATCAGCAGTACGGTACTGCTCAACGAGGATTCAAAGGCATTGGCGGCCCCTTGCAGGTGACTACGCACACCTGTGGGCAAACCGATTTCCGCTTCGCCTTCGCGTACGGCATCGACAGCAGAACCGAGTGAAACGCCCTCAGGCAAATTGAAGGAAATTGTGGCCGCCGGGAATTGACTGTAGCGATTAATCGCGAGCATCGTTTCCGCTTCACGTATCTGTGCCAGCACATTCAATGGCACCTGTTGGCCGCTCAATGAAGGCACGTAAAGCTGATTCAGTGATTTGGGATCGATCTTGAAATTAGGTTCGGCCTCCAGTACAACACGGTACTGGTTGGATTGGGTATAGATGGTGGATACAAGTCGCTGACCGTAGGCGCTATAAAGCGCATTGTCGATAGCATCGACCGAAACACCCATGCGGCCAGCGGTATCCCGATCAATATCGATATAGACCTGCAATCCCTTGGTCTGCAGATCTGAACTCACATCCGCCAAACGGCGAGACTGGCGCAAACGCTCAACCAGTTTTTCGGTGGTCTTGATCACCTGTTGCTCGTCCGGGCCTTCCAGGGTGAATTGATATCGGTTCTTGGTCACCCGGTCTTCAATCGTGAGGTCTTGCACGGGCTGCAGAAAAAGACTGATGCCCGGAATGTCCTGCACGCGTTCCTTGATGCGGTGAATAATCGTTTCAACACGATCATCCCGCATGGCGATAGGCTTCAGATTAATCTGGATGCGTCCGGAATTCAGGGTCGTGTTGGCGCCATCAATGCCGATAAAAGACGACAGGCTTTCGACATCCGGATCTTCCAGAATGGCATTGGCGATGGCCTGCTGACGTTGAGACATCGCCTGGAAAGACACACTCTGATCCGCTTCGGTCATCCCCTGGATCACGCCCGTATCTTCAACAGGAAAGAATCCTTTGGGAATGGCGATATAGAGCAGTACGGTGAGCAGCAAGGTACCGATAGCCACTTGCAAGGTCAGGCGCTGTCGATCGAGTACCCAATTCAAGGCCAATTCATAGCGCTGAACAAGCCGGTCAAAGGAAGTGCCTACCCAGCGCATAAAGGCACCATGCTTTACCAGGTGCTCATCGGACCGGAGTAGCTTGGCGCACATCATCGGTGTGAGCGTTAGCGATACAAACGCAGAAATCAGAATGGCTACAGCCAGGGTAATGGCGAATTCTCTGAACAGCCGGCCAACCACATCGCTCATGAAGAGTAGTGGAATCAGCACAGCAATGAGAGAGATGGTGAGCGAAATAATCGTAAAGCCAATTTCACGCGCGCCCTTTAAAGCAGCGTTTAGCGGTGACTCACCCAGCTCAAGATGGCGGGCAATGTTTTCGATCATCACGATCGCGTCATCAACCACAAAGCCGGTTGCGATTGTTAACGCCATCAGACTCAGATTGTTAATAGAAAATCCGGCCAGGTACATCACGGCAAAGGTGCCCACCAGAGACAACGGCACAGCAACTGACGGGATAATCGTGGCGGGTACGCTGCGCAGGAACAGATAAATCACCATCACCACCAACGCAATGGCCAGCATGAGTTCGGAACGCACATCGTTGACAGAGGCACGAATCGTGATGGTTCGATCAGTCAGCACTTTCAGTTCTGCGGCGGCAGGCAGGCTGGCCTGTAGCTGCGGCATCAGCGCTTTAATGCGGTCGACGACTTCGATCACGTTGGCCCCAGGCTGCCGTTGGACATTCACCAGCACAGCAGGTTGCCGGTTCACCCAGGCAGAGAGATAAGCGTTTTCAGCCCCCTCCCCGACTTCAGCCAACTGGCTAAGACGCACAGGCGCCCCATTGCGCCAGGCAACAATCACGTTGCGATATTCATCGGCGGACTTCAACTGGTCATTCGCATCGATCGTTACCGCACGCAGATCGCCATCAAAACTACCTTTGGGGTCATTCACATTGGTGTTGCCAATGGCTGTGCGGATGTCCTCGAAGCTGAGATTCATCGCGGCCAGCGTCGTTGGATTCACCTGAATTCTGACGGCAGGCCGGCGACCACCGCTCAGCGACACCAGGCCGACACCACTCACCTGAGAGATCTTCTGGGCCAGCCGCGTTTCCACCAGATCATGGAGGCGCGTTACCGGTAAGGTAGGCGATGTAATGGCCAGTGTGAGGATGGGGGCATCAGCAGGATTGACCTTGCTGTATATCGGTGGCGTCGGCAGATCTTTGGGCAATAGATTCGTTGCGGCATTAATCGCTGCCTGAACCTGTTGTTCGGCCACATCGAGTGCCATATCCAGGGTGAAGCGCAATACGATGACAGAGCTACCGGTCGAGCTGGTGGACGTCATTTGCTCCAGCCCGGGCATCTGACCAAACTGTCTTTCTAGTGGTGCCGTGACGCTGCCCGTCATAACCTCCGGACTGGCGCCCGGATAAAAGGTATTCACCTGGATTGTCGGGTAATCCACTTCCGGCAATGCAGACGTAGGCAACAAGCGGTAGGCAATTAAACCCACCAGCAGAATCGCCACCATCAGTAATGAGGTGGCAACCGGTCTGAGAATAAATAAACGGGAGGGGTTCACCGGGCTGGGCGCTGAACGACGTTAACCTTGGCGCCGGGCTTCAGCTTGTCAAAACCATCAATCACCACAGAGGCGCCTGGCGTCAGGCCCTCAATAATTTCCGCCTGCGCGCCCTGTACCCCACCCAGTTTGATCGGGGTGGCCGTCACAGTACCTTCCGCGGTCACCACATAAACGTAAGTGCCCTGACTGCCGCGCAAAATGGCATTGCTAGGTGCGATGATGGCATTGGACTTGGTTTCTACTTCCAGACGTGCGTTAACAAACTGATTGGGGAAAAGCGCACTATTCTCGTTGCTGTACTCCGCTTTCAGCTTCACCATACCTGTCGTGGCATCAATCACGTTGTCGATAGATTTCAACGTACCGGTAGCGAGCACTGTCTTGAAGTTTCGGTCATAAGCCGCTACCGGCATCGGGTCGCCCGCATTAAAGCGCGCCAGAATGCGCGGCAACTGTTCCGAAGGAATGGTAAATAGCACGTCAATCGGTTGCACCTGTGTCAGCGTCACAATGCCATTGGCGTCACTGGTTTTAACGATATTGCCCGCATCGACTTTACGCAAACCCAGACGCCCATCAAATGGCGCCGTAATCTGCGTATAAGACAGCTGCGTCAATGCATCATCCAGTGCCCCTTTGTCGGTTTCCGTAGCGCCTTCATATTGCTGAACCAATGCCGCTTGCGAATCGAGATCCTGGCGGGCAATAGAGTCCTGCTTGAACAGCGTCTGGTAGCGCTTCAGCTTAATCCGGTGATCGCGCAACAACGCCTGATCCTGCTCCAGCTTGCCACGTGCCTGCAGGACCTTGGCTTCTGCGATCCGTGGGTCAACCACGGCAATCAGCTCACCGGCTTTGACCATCTGGCCTTCCTGAAACAGCACCTTATCGAGCTGGCCATCGATACGGGTACGAATCACGACTTCGCGCCGGGCGGTTACCGTGCCCAAACCATCGACCAGCACGGGAAAGTCTCCTTCAACAACGGCCTGCACTGCCACGGGAACGGGTGGTTTGCCGCGTTTCAGGGGGCTGCTGTCGCCGTTAAGGAATCCGATCAGCGCATAAGCAGCAACAACCAATAGAAAAGCACCGCCGCCGATCAGCCATTGATCGCGTTTACTACGCGCTTTGAAGGCATGCAGATGTCTACGCCCCGCAGATTGGATCCGGCCTGGTGCCGTCCGGGCGACATGTCGCCAATCGGTCTGCTTAAACTGATGAGTCCATTTGGCCGACACTTGGCCCAGGGAGCGCCGCCAGGCGGCAATACGGTCACGATTAATCAATGGCATCCCGCTATTCTAACGGCAGACCTATAGCTTTTCAGTTGTTTCAACGCGATTGTCTTGCTATTCTTGTTACAGTTACAAATTCAAGACAACCGATGAAAAATACCCCACATAAAAAACATGGTGGTGCCCGTGAAGGCGCCGGCCGAAAAGCCACGTTTCTTGAGCCCACCAAGCCCTTCCGTATCCCGATCAGCCAGATCGAATCGGTGCGCGCGTTTTTGCATCAGCAGGTGTTTCCGCAGCCGGCCATAAAACCCATGCCATTAGCAATGCACCCGGAGTCTCACCCGCTGCCAGTATTTGCCTCGGGTGTCAGGGCCGGGTTCCCAAGCCCTGCCGATGACCATGCCGAACCCGGGCTTGATCTGAATCAGCTGATTGAAAACCGGGCCAGTACATTCTGCGCCTGGGCTGAAGGCGACAGCATGCAGGATCTGGGTATCCTCGACGGCGACCTCATGGTCATCGACCGATCGCTGACGCCCCGCCACGATGATGTCGTGGTTGCCGATATGAATGGATCTTTTACGGTCAAACGTCTGGTACAGAAGTCGAATGGCAGCTTTTTAATGCCGGCAAACCCGGACTACCCGGCCATTCCCATCAAACCGGATGACGAAGTCAGGATATGGGGCGTGGTTGTAAGGGTCATCCACGATCTACGCGCCACCGGCCGCCGTAAGCGGCCAGCCCAAAGCACACCCTCAAAATGATACCTGCCCGCCGTCTGGCCCTGGTCGATTGCAACAACTTCTATGTCAGTTGTGAGCAAGCCTTTAATCCGGCGCTGCGCCAACGGGTCGTTGTGGTGCTTTCCAACAACGATGGGTGTGTCGTTTCCCGTTCGGCTGAGGCAAAGCTGGCGGGCATACCGATGGGCGTGCCCTACTTCAAGATCAAAGCCCAGCTCAAACAACTCAATGGCGTCGCCCTATCTTCCAATTACGCGCTGTACGCCGATATGAGCCAACGGGCCATGAGCCTGATGCGCGACATGGCAGAAAATCAGGAGATCTACTCGATCGACGAATGTTTTCTCGACTTTTCCGGTTTAAGCCTCGACCAGGCAATGGTTCAGTCGGCCAAAATCCGCCAGACCTTGTGGCAATGCCTGAGCTTGCCGGTGTGCATTGGTCTGGGCGCCACAAAAACCCTCGCCAAACTGGCCAATGAAATGGCAAAAACGCTGAAAGAGCCTTCTGGCATCTGCAATCTGGGGGGGGCCTCAGAACAGCTTTCTCCGTGGCGTGAACGCCAGATGGAAGGCATGCCGGTCGGTAGCGTCTGGGGAATTGGCCGGCGCACAGCGCAGTCTCTTGAAGCGCTCGGCATCCATACCGTAGGACAGCTCCTCCGCACACCACCTCAGCGATTGCGCAAGTATTACTCCGTTAATCTTTTCCGCACATTAGCCGAGCTTAACGGGCAGCCCTGCATAGGTTTTGAACAGCAGGCACCGGCGCGTCAGCAGATTATTGCTTCCCGCTCATTCGGCCATGCAGTAGAAAAAGAAGAAGATCTGCATGAAGCTCTGGCCACCTTTGCAACCCGGGCGGCTGAGCGGCTACGCGAGGATGGCTCACTCGCGAGCCATCTTCAGGTGTACGTTCGTGGTAATCCCTTTGCAGAACAGGAAGACCGCCCGGATGACGCTATCCTCGTCCGGCTGGACTCCCCGACGGATGACACCCGTCGATTGGTGGATGCCGCCTTATCCGGTTTAAAGCATATCTATCGACCTGGCTGCCGCTACAAGAAAGCGGGCGTTGTTCTGGGCGGTATCGTGCCACTTGAGCACTACCAGCCAGATCTGCTCACTGCCAAGCCACATCAACATGCAGTGTCGCTCATGCAGGTGATGGATCAGGTGAACGCGCGTTTTGGTCGGGATGCCTTGCGCGTGGCCAGTATGGGCTTTAGAAAAAAAGCAGACTGGCATATGAGCTGCTCACGCCGCTCACGGCGCTATACCACCGCGTTAGAAGAGCTACCCGTCTTCTCTTCTTTGGGTATGGCTTAGTAAAAAAGCTTGCCAAGCAAATACGACTCCCATATAATTCGCTCCGCTGTTCCTCGATAGCTCAGTCGGTAGAGCGCCGGACTGTTAATCCGTAGGTCCCTGGTTCGAGCCCAGGTCGAGGAGCCAAAATTCAAAGCCCTAGCGTTTATCGCTGGGGTTTTTTCTTTCTTATGTGCCAGTTATGTTGCACCGCGGGTGGACCTTAAGGAAACCTTAAGGCATGATGCCAACCTCATGCCTAAAAGCCATCGCACTGTCACTCTGAATTCGAGCCCTATATGGCATCGGGTGGTGATGTGCGCCCTGCTTTTCAGTGCAATCCCAGCTTATGCTGCGCCGCAAGCGCCCGTTGTCAGTATCGGCTATCTTGAAGCTGAAAATGTGGCACTCAAACATAATGCCCAGATCCAGAATGCCCGTGCGGCGCTCGATGGCGCTCAGGCGGACCTGATTACAGCGGGCGCCAGGCCGAATGCCGTCATGTCGGTCAACACCTCGGGTGTTGATAAGACACAGTATCAATACGGCACACGTCTGAACGCACTGGATACGATTGTCAGAATCGACCAGCCGTTTGAGCGCGGTAATAAGCGGGATTTACGCATTGCGAAAGCAACCGACCTGGGCCAGGCCACCGTCTGGGATATGCACGACACGATTCGTCAGGAACGCTTTCGTGTGGTGTCTGCCTGGCTAGATTTGCGGGTAGCGGAACAGGCCTACCAGATTGCCGAAGCCAACCTGGTGCATGCCAATCAGGTGCAGGAAAAAGCCCGCCTGCGATTTAAAACCGGCGATCTTTCAGGCGCTGACCTAGGTCGGATCGAAGCAGATCATGGCCGCTTACTGGCCGAATCACAAGCGGCTCAGCGAGACCGATCACGCGCTGCCGCCAATCTGTCGAATCTATTGGGTTCGGAAATGCAGCGCGAGCGAATCGGTACCCGAGGGGATTGGCCCGGCGTCATGACACATCAGGATGCAGAAAAGCTCATCACGTCATTAGCCGACAAACGCCCCGATGTGCAGGCTGCCCGCGCCCGGTTAGCCGCAGCCAAACAGAGTGTGGAATTAGCACGCGCACAACAGACACGGGATTTTTCAGTCGGCCTCCAGTACGAACGCAATAACCCGACCGTTGTTAACTCGGTGGGCGCCGGCATTGCCATCCCCCTGTTCACCGGTAACAATTTTGAAGGCGATATACGCAAAAGCATGGCAGAAATGACCCAGGCGGAAATCGCTATGCTGCAAACCGAGCGTACGGCGCGTTCCGAGTCCCTGCTCTATCTGCATGAGCTGGATCAGGCGAATGCACGTTTGAAGAGCCTACAGGATCAAACCCTGCAGTCTGCCCGCCGCACGGACAAAGCAGCCGATGTTGCCTACACCCGTGGTGCCATGAGCACCTTCGAATACCTCGATGCAAAGCGCGCTTTACGACAGGCCGAGTTTGAAGCACTGGTTGCGCGTGCCGAAGCCGCCAAAGCGGCAAGCGCCATTCGTATTCTCGCCTCGGCGTCTGAAGCTGCCGTAGCCAACAATAAGCCAGCGCATTACGACTCGCCCGTTCAGTCCATGACGCCCGTTAATCTGCCAGACAGAGATCTTCAATTGCCGGATTTACCCGGAGCACGCCAACAATGACGCAGCCCCGTAACAAACTTCAACGCGCCTGGTTTTTATTGCTATCAGGTACGCTCGACTGGTTAAACTCAGACGCAATCCGCGGTCGTCTTGAACGTGGTCTGGCACGGGTAAAGAATGACCCGGCCATAACCCGCACAAAGGCTTACCTGGAAAGCAATCTCCCGCTCTGGGTAAAGAAATACCAGGAGTCCCGGCAGTTCAAGGATCAGGTCTGGTATACGGGTGGCTTTGCCATTTTCTTAGCTATTGTGCTGTGGCTGTCATTTGGTAGCGCGCCGGAAGTACCTAATTTCCGCATTAACCAGAATGAGATCCGCTTTAAAAATGGTTCGCCCCAGCTCTCATTCATCCGCTCCGAACCCCTGGTGCTTTCCCCCCTGCCTACAGGTGCACCCGTCCCGGCACGTGTTGCGGTCGATGACACCCGCACTGCACCTATTAGCGCCTCGCTCAACGGTCGCGTCATCAAACAGCATGCCCAATTAGGTGACCCAGTTGAAGCGGGTGATGCCCTGGTCACCATCGATTCACCCGATTACGGGACGGCGCTCACCGACTGGCAAAAAGCCGAAGCAGATGCCAAGCGTAAGAAGGCTGCCTATACGCGCTCTAAAGAATTGCTGGCCGGAGAAGCCATCGCCAAAAGAGATTACGAAGTTGCCGAGAGCGATTTCCGCATTGCTGATGCCGAGGCACGCCGTGCCTACTTGCGTATTACTAATCTGGTGCCCTACGGCAAACCCGATCCGGACAGCGAACGCTTAACCTTACGCGCACCTATCTCCGGGGTCATTGCTTCGGCTAATATCAATCCCGGCCGCGAAATCCGCTCGGATCAAAGCGACCCATTGTTCGTGATTACCGATCTGGGTCATTTATGGGTGATCGTTGATGCACCCGAGCAATCGGCAGGCAGTATTCACATTGGCGATGTCCTGTTGGTAGCCTTTGACAGTTTGCCCGGGCAGGTTTTTAAAGCCAGTGTCACACGCGTTTCTCCGGTGCTGGATTCGCAGATGCGTCGCGTACAAATTCGTGCCGAACTGGATAACGCAGATCTGAAGCTGCGGCCTGAAATGTACGGTCGCGCTCAGTTAGCCGATCCTAACGCAACGATGGCGCTCCGCGTTCCGTTAACGGCATTAAGCACTGATGGTATCTACACCACAGTCTTCATCGAAGCAGAACCAGGCCTATTCCGACGCCAGCGAGTCAAGGTAGCGTTCCAGGATAGCCAGTGGGCCTGGATACAACCTGACGAGGGTATCAAGGCGGACGATAAAATCGTCACCACCGGTGCACTCCTGCTTGCCTCAGAGTTTTCGCAGAGCGCCCGATAATGTTGCGTCAGCTCGTCAACTTTGCCGTCAGCCAGCGGGCTTTTATCCTGCTGGCCTTTGCCATTATGGCGGTCGTTGGCTTGCGGGCATTGAAAGACCTCCCGATTGAAGCATTTCCTGATGTGCAGGATGTCCAGGTTCAAGTGATCACTCAGGTACCTGGTAAGGCCCCTGAAGAAGTCGAACGGAGTGTCACGTTACCTATTGAACGGGAAATGAGTGGCGTGCCCCGCGTGACCCAACAACGCTCGGTTTCCATTACCGGCCTCTCTGTGGTCACGCTCATCTTTAGCGATGGCACACAGGATCGTTTTGCCCGTAGCCAGGTACTGGAAAAGCTCCAGGGGGTCACACTCCCTCCCGGCGTCACGCCAACCCTTGCGCCACTAACTACGGCCGTTGGTGAAATATTCCGTTATGTTATTGAAGCGCCACCTGAAACGCCGTTAAATGAAATCCGTGCGATTCAGGATTGGATTGTTAGGCCTGCCCTGCGTCGTGTCCCCGGTGTTGCCGACGTTACCAGCTTTGGTGGCACCGTCAAGGAAATCCAGGTCAATGCCAATCCGATACTCATGCGCCGCTATGGGGTCACGCTGAATCAGATCTCTGATGCATTGAGCACAAACAACGACAGCACTGGCGGCGGTATTTTACGTCGCGGTAACGAAGGTCTCGTATTACGTAGTACGGGTCTCTATCGCAACATTGAAGATATACAGAGTACGGTCATTCGTTCTCAAAACGGCAGAGCAATTCTAGTGGGTGATGTTGCACAGGTAGGCATCGGTGACCACCCCCCTTCAGGTAGTGTTTCAGTCGCCCTTCGGGACGAAAATGGTCAGGTAACGCAAAAGGAAGGCGTGGTTGAAGGTATCGTCATGATGACCAAGGCAGAAAACCCCGCCAACGTCATCGAAGATATACGTGAAAAAATTGATTGGCTAAACAGCCAGGAGCATTTACCCCCCGGCGTTGCGCTTAAACCCCTTTATGATCGTACCGAACTGATTAACCATACGGTGCATACCGTTACGCACAACCTGATTATTGGTGCATTACTGGTAGTTGGCGTACTGATTGTATTCCTGCGCAACTGGAAAGTATCGCTCATTGTCGCCAGCCTGATCCCGCTGACCCTGCTTTTCGTTTTCATCATGATGGACATATTCAAGGTTTCGGCCAACCTGATTTCACTAGGCGCCGTAGACTTTGGCATCATTATTGATAGCGCGGTAGTGGTGGTTGAAGCGCTCATGGTCAAAATGACCCTGCAAACAGGCCCCGAATACGAACACCTGGGTCATAACCGGCCCGTATGGCGATTGAATGCATTAAAGAACACCGTATCGACCCTAGCTTCGCCCATTCTGTATTCGAAGGCGATCATTATTCTGGCTTTTGTTCCGATCTTTACCTTTCAGCGCGTTGAAGGAAAGATCTTCTCGCCCGTCGCCCTCACTCTCTCCTGCGCATTGCTGGGCGCCATTCTTCTGACACTCACCTATGTGCCGACCTTGCTTGCCTACATGGCGGATAAAGGGCCCCTACTCGAACCGCATCTGGAATGGATGGCAAGCTTCCAACAACGTTACCGCGAAAAACTGGAATCAATGCTCGCCACGCCGCGTAAGGTTTATGTACGTACAGGCGGCGCCATTCTTGCATCACTCTGCCTGATCCCAGTAGTGGGCACAGAATTTCTGCCGAAACTGGATGAGGGCAACATCTGGCTCACGATCATGATGCCGCCTTCCACCCATCTGGAACAGACGCGTGAGATCGAACGATCGGTCCGTGAGTACATGATCAGTTATCCGGAAACACGCAAGGTCATCACCCACGTGGGTCGACCTGACGAAGGCACTGACCCCAAAGGTCCGAACAACATTGAAGTCCTCGTTGATTTGGCACCCAGAGATGATTGGCGCTTTTCGACGAAAGAAGAACTGGTACGGAATATGAGCGATGGCCTCAATTCAATGCCGGGTGTCCCCACAAACTTCTCTCAGGTGATTCAGGACAACGTTGAAGAATCGTTGTCTGGCGTTAAGGGTGAAATTGCCGTCAAGATTTTTGGGCCAGATCTAAACATTCTTCAGGAAAAAGCGAACCACGTGGCCGGTATTCTTGCGGGTATTGAAGGTGCTGTAGAGGTTGCTGCAATTCAAGTGGGCGGGCAAACTGAAGTCACGGTTATTCCCGATCGTCAACGTATGGCACGCCTTGGAGTATCAATTGCTGACCTTAACCGCACCTTTGAAACCGCTATGGGTGGTTTCGAAGCAACCGGTTTTTTTGAAGGCGATCGCCGATACGATGTGACGTTACGCATGGGCGCAGATTATCGTGGCTCAATTAATGACATTGCCAATCTCGCCATCCAGATACCCGGCGTTGAAAACGGCGCCATACCATTGGGTGAGATCGCCACGATTGAATTGAAACAAGGGGCATCTCGTATCGCTCGCGAGGCGGGTATGCGGGCAGTATCGATTAAAGCCAACCTCATGGGTCGGGATCAGGGTAGTTTTGTGAAGGAAGCGCAACGCAAGGTGAAACGTGACGTCAGCTTGCCACCGGGATACACCATGACCTGGGGCGGGCAGTTTGAAAACCAGCAACGCGCCATGGCTCGACTTAAAATTGTGGTGCCGGCCAGCCTTCTGGCCATTTTCGGGCTCCTGTTCTGGATGTTCCGCTCTTACAAGATCGCTGCTGTCATTCTGGCAATTGCGCCAACCACCCTGATCGGTGGTTTAGTCGGCCTGGCCTTGAGTGGGATGCATCTATCTATCTCTGCTGCCGTAGGCTTTATTGCTGTATCGGGCATCGCCATTCAGAACGGTGTCATCATGGTCGAAGAAATTGTGGAAATGCTGCGTAACGGCAAGCCATTCCAGCAAGCCATTCGTGATGGCGCTGTATTACGTATGCGGCCGATTATCATGACCGCACTGATGGCAGGTTTAGGGTTATTACCCGCAGCGTTGTCTCACGGCATCGGTTCCGAAACACAACGCCCGTTTGCCGTAGTGATTGTGGGCGGCATTATCTCCGCCACCATCTGCACCCTCTTCCTGTTGCCCGTTCTTTTTTCAAGATTGATCAAGCAGGATAAACCCGCTAACTGATCAAACGCTATCAGGCCAACGTGCTGCGTGATTTGATTAGTAGGTTCAAATAGAACGAAGCCACTTCTTCCCTGCGCTGATTGATCGACTTGAACTTCAGTTTGGCAACGCCGCGATCTGGCTTTGAGCGCGAAGGCGCGACCGATTCAACGATCACTTCAGTGTGCAGGGTATCGCCTGGGCGCACGGGCATCGTCCAGCGGACTTCATCAATGCCGGGGGAGCCCATGCTCGATGTCTGAAAAATACCCAGTTGCATAAATAACCTAAAGCT
>CAZGHR010000021.1:7437-17963 GCA_964525545.1 uncultured Dechloromonas sp. | reverse complement strand
TGGGCTATCAGCCAACACTGGCTGAAGAAATGGGCCGTCTGCAAGAGCGTATTACGTCGACGAAGACCGGTTCGATTACGTCGATCCAGGCCGTTTACGTGCCAGCCGATGACTTGACTGACCCATCGCCTGCCACCACCTTCCTGCACTTGGACTCGACCGTTGTTCTGTCGCGTGACATCGCCGCTCTGGGTATCTACCCAGCCGTTGATCCGCTCGACTCGACTTCGCGTCAGCTCGACCCGCACGTGGTTGGTGAAGAGCACTACCGTGTTGCCCGTGGCGTTCAGCAAACGCTGCAACGTTACAAAGAACTGCGTGACATTATCGCGATTCTGGGTATGGACGAACTGGCTCCGGACGACAAGCTCGCCGTTGCCCGCGCCCGTAAGATCCAGCGCTTCCTGTCGCAGCCGTTCCACGTGGCTGAAGTGTTTACCGGTTCGCCAGGTAAGTATGTTTCCCTCAAGGATACGATCAAGGGCTTCAAGATGATCGTTGAAGGTGAGCTGGATCATCTGCCAGAGCAAGCTTTCTACATGGTGGGTTCGATTGAAGAAGCCATCGAGAAAGCCAAGACGCTGCAGTAACCGGAAGTTCCATCCCCCCGCCGCGCGGTAACGTGCGGCGGATCAGGAGCATATATGTCATTAAGAATCCATGTAGACGTAGTCAGCGCCGAAGAGATGATTTTCTCGGGTGAAGCTGATCACGTGGTACTGCCGGGTGAGTCGGGCGAGCTGGGTATCTGGCCACGCCACACCCCGCTACTGACGCGCATCCGCCCGGGTGCCGTACGCATCAAGCTGCCAGATGGCGGTGAAGAGTTCGTCTACGTTTCCGGCGGCATGCTGGAAGTGCAACCGACGATGGTTACGGTTCTGGCGGATACCGCTATCCGTGCTCACGATCTGGATGAGGCTCGTGCTCAGCAGGCCAAGAAGGCTGCCGAAGAGCTGCTGCAGAAGCGTGATAGCAGCATGGATTACGCCAAGGCTGAAGCTGAACTGGCTGATGCGATTGGCCAGCTGGCTGCCATCAAGAAACTGCGCAACAAGCACTAAGTTTCAGGTAGCAATACCTAAAACGCAAAAGCCACCTTCGGGTGGCTTTTGTTTTGGTGTAAATCCAAAGGTTGCTTTATTTACGGGGTATCAATCGATCAACGCGCTGCTGCAAACGTGCGGCATCATTACGCAGCGTGTTTACATCGTCAATAAAGGTGCGCACCTCAGGCGTAGGTACGATGACGGATTGGCCTTCAGCAACGTGCTCCGTGAGTTGATCCTTTAAGCGACCTACCAGCTGCTCTGCACCTTGTTTGAAAGCTTGCGCAAATCCCATCACCCGATGTGCAGCAATATCACCGATCTTTGAGGCCAGAAAGGCTTCAGGGTCAGGGCGAATCTGATCCATTACCTCGTTTAGTGCATTGGCTAAATCGATGTTGCCGCGAATCTTGGCTGCCTTAATCACGCCCTGGCGGCCATGGCTCATAAATAATGATGCAGAGTTGCCTGGCAAGTCGATAGATAACGTTGGCTCATCATCCCCGAAAACCTCATGCGCAGCGAGTAGTCCATCTGGCTCGATGGTATAGCGCATAAGGGAGCGCTCTGCCATCGAAATACGCAAAGAGGCACCAGCAAATGCTGCGAGGCGTGAAGCCGCCCACGGGTCATCGCGCAAAGCGCGATTGATCACAGGTAAGGACAGGCTATGCAGCATGGCGTTGCTTAGAACTTGTCGCCAATGTGGAGGGCGACAACACCACCGGTGAGGTTGTGGTACTGCACACGATCAAAGCCCACGCCTTCCATCATCTGTTTCAGTGTTTCCTGATCGGGATGCATGCGAATTGATTCAGCCAGGTAGCGATAGCTATCGGCGTCCTGCGCAACGATCTGCCCGACTTGCGGAATCACCTTAAAGGAATAAAAGTCGTAAATCGGTGCGAGCAGCGGAGTGACTTTGGAGAATTCCAGCACCATGAGTTTGCCGCCCGGTTTGAGGACGCGGCGCATTTCTGCGAGCGCGCCATCTTTGTGTGTCATGTTGCGCAGGCCAAAAGCCACGGTCACGATGTCAAAGTAACCATCAGGGAATGGGAGCTTCTCTGCATCGCATTGTGCTGTTTTGATAACGGTGCCAGCGTTGAGCAAACGATCACGTCCGCAGGTGAGCATGGCGTTGTTAATGTCGGTGAGCCAGACTTCACCCGATGGGCCAACCTTCTTGCTAAAGGCCTTGGCCAGGTCACCGGTGCCGCCCGCGATATCCAGTACCTTCATGCCGGGGCGCACGCCGCTGCGGCCGATGGTGAAGATCTTCCACAGGCGGTGCAGACCACCGGACATCAGGTCGTTCATGATGTCGTATTTGGTGGCGACGGAATCAAATACCTGGCGTACACGCACTGCTTTTTCCCGTTCGTTAACGGTTTCGTAGCCAAAGTGGGTGGTGTTGTCTTGATGTGTCACATTAAACCTTGCGCTGATAGCCGGCTTGTTCGAGCCGCTGTAGGTAACTCTGCCAGAGTGCATGATGGTTTCTGGCAAATTCGTTGAGGATGTCCCAAGAGTATAGACCGCTGTCGTGGCCATCCGAAAATATCAGTTTAATGGCGTAATTGCCCACTGGCTCAATGCCGGTGATACACACTGCTTCTTTGCCCGTTTGCAGCACTTCATTGCCGATACCATGGCCACGCACTTCGGCCGAGGGCGAATGAACGCGCAGGAATTCAGCGCTTAGTGCTATCTCGCTCAGGTCTGGGTAAGTCAGTGCCAGCGTCTGCCCGCCGGCGAGTAGCCGTAGCTCATCCGGTACCGGGGTGTTGTTCTGCAAGCCGGCCATTATTCCTTGGCTTTAGTGGCCTTCTTAGCCGCTGGCTTTTTTGCTGCGGGCTTCTTAGCGACCGGTTTCTTGGCAGAAGCTTTTTTCGCAGGCTTGGCTTCTGCGGTATCCGCGTCTTTAGCTGTCGTTTTTTTCGGCGCGGCTTTTTTAGCGGCGGCCCCGGCTTTTACCGGGCGCGGTTCGAATTCAAAGCCCACCTTGCCGTCTTTATCCAGCGCGAGGAAGGCAGAGAATTTACGACGGGTGCGCGAAGACACAAACTCTTTGAGTAGATCGGTTTTGCCCGCCGTGAGCAGCTTGGACATCTGCTCGGTATCAATTGGCTGTTGCAGAATGATCTGGCCAGAGCGGAAGGTACAGCTCTTTTCCGGGCCAACCGATTTTTCACAGACGTAAGAGGTGACGTACGGGTACACGTTGGCCTTGCATTTCGGGCAGGCGCCAACGCTGGTGACACCGCTGAAATCAACCGGTTCGCTGGCGCTGTCGTCTGAGTTGCCAAAATCAAAGGCGGGCTGGTGTTCGTCGTTGAGCTTGATGAGCGCAGCGAACGGACGGCCCATTTTGTTGCGGAAGCCGTTGAGTGGGCCGACCTGACGTTCTTTGATCAGGGTTTCGATTTCGGCACCTTCAAATTGGCGACCAGCCACGGTTTTCCAGAGACCGTAGTCGCAGCTGCCGCACTGGAATTTCTTGTAGGTTTCTTTCATGACGCCGCCGCACTTGGGGCATGGCGTGGTCAGCGTGCCGAAGTCGCCGGGGATGGTGTCATGTTCGAAGTTCTTGGCCTTGGCGACCATGTCTTCGGTCATCTGGGCAATTTCGGCCATGAATTGCTTGCGCGACAGTTCACCGCGCTCCATGCTGCCGAGCTTCGATTCCCATTCACCCGTGAGTTCTGGTGAGGTGAGCGCCGTAACACCGAGGCCTTCCAGTAGCGTCATGAGGTTGAACGCCTTGGCCATCGGGATGAGCTCACGGCCTTCGCGCAATAGGTATTGTTCAGCTAACAGGCCTTCAATGATCTGGGCGCGGGTGGCTGGTGTGCCGAGGCCGCGGCCGGCCATGGCGGCGCGCAGTTCATCGTCATCAATACGTTTGCCGGCACTTTCCATGGCGGAGAGCAGCGTGGCTTCCGAATAGCGTGCCGGTGGGCGTGTTGCCGACGCTTTAACGCGCACATCGTCCGTCTGTACGGTTTCGCCATCGGTCACGGCCGGCAGATTGGTTTCTTCGTCGCTTTCTTCTTTGCCGTAAACGGTGAGCCAGCCCTTTTTAACGAGGACTTTGCCTTCGGTTTTGAATGGGTGCTTGCCCACGCGGGTAATGCGTGTGGTGACCAGGTATTCGGCGGCCGGGTAGAAAACCGATAGGAATCGGCGCACAACGAAATCGTAGAGCTTGGCTTCAACTTCCGACAGACTCTTGGGCACGGTGCCGGTCGGAATGATGGCGAAGTGATCCGAGATCTTGGTGTTATTGAAGATGCGTTTGTTCGGTTTGACCCAGCCTTCTTTAACGATCTCGTTGGCGAAGGGTGCATAAATATCCGGCAGACCGGCCAATACATTGTGGACGGTGGGCAGATAGTCTTCGGGCAGTGCGCGAGAATCGGTACGCGGATAGGTTAAAACTTTGTGGCGTTCGTAGAGCGCCTGGGCGATCGACAGCGTGGTTTTTGCCGAAAATCCAAAACGCGTGTTCGCTTCACGTTGTAGGCTAGTTAGGTCAAAAAGCAGGGGAGATAGCCGATTTTCCGGTTTGGCGGTGTCGGTAACAACACCGGGTTTTCCCAGACAATCACTGCGGATTGCCGCGGCTTCCTGTTCTTGCCACAAGCGTTCGGCACGGGCGTGTTCGTCTTCGCCCTTTTTGAATGCTTCATCAAACCAGCGACCGGTGTAGTTGCCGCCGGCAGCCTGGAATTCGCCTTCGACTTCCCAGTAGTTGCGGGGCACAAAGGCGCGGATTTCTTTTTCGCGCTCGACGACCAGAGACAGGGTCGGCGTTTGCACGCGACCAACGGTGGTGAGGTGAAAACCACCGGTTTTGGAGTTGAAGGCCGTCATGGCACGGGTGCCGTTAATGCCGACTAGCCAGTCTGATTCCGAACGACAGACGGCGGCATCGGCCAGCCCCTGCATATCGGCGCCATCGCGCAGATGGTCGAATCCATCCTTGATGGCCTCTTTGGTCATCGATTGCAGCCACAAGCGCTGTACAGGCACTTTGGCCTTGGCGTACTGGGCGATGTAATTGAAGATGAGTTCGCCTTCGCGTCCCGCGTCACATGCGTTGATCAGGCCGTCGACGTCTTTGCGACGTAGCAGCTTTTGCAGCACTTTCAGACGCGGTGCCGACTTCTCGATGGGTTGCAGATCAAAGTGCGGGGGAATCACGGGCAGATGGGCAAAAGTCCACTTGCCGCGTTTGACTTCGAACTCTTCCGGGCAGATCAGCGCCAGCAGGTGACCCACGGCCGAAGAGAGGACGTAATCGTCGCTTTCGTAATAGTCATCATGCTTGGTAAAGCCGCCGAGCGCTTTGGAAATATCCAGAGCGACGGATGGTTTTTCGGCAATGATTAACTTTTTTCCCATGGGGTGCTTCTCGTAAGTGACCGCCGCATCATAGGAGGCCGCGCCGGGATTGGCAAGCAATCCGTGATTCGGCGCTATTAATTATAGGGGGCGCTCATGTCGTCGAGCAGTGTCTCGACCAGCAACCCGTCGACTGCCTGGTTTCGGCTCCAGAGCACCATGAGCACGATAATCTTGAAGTGATCCAGGGTCAGGTCGTCCATAGCCATGGCGCGGTCAATGATCAACTCGCGCAGGCCGGCCGGTACGGCATTCTGTTTTTCCAGTGCAAATAGATAGTTCAGGCAGTCGTGGCCCAGGTGTTCGTATTCGCGGTCGGTGAATATGCGTACGGATTCAGCCGATGGGGCGCAGATGGCGCGGTGCCGTTCGCCGCTCAGGCCGGCCAGCCAGCCAAAGGCTTCATCGATTTCTTCGCGTTCGAAGCCGGCTTCGATCAGCGTCTCGGATAACGGAGACTCTTCAAACGTGGTTTGTTGGTCACCGGCGCCGAGTTCTTCGAAGTGTTCGAATAGATAAACAAGGATGTCGAGCATGGGGCAACCTATCGCGTTGGGTCAGTCAGATAGCCTGAAGGTGCAGGTTAGCTGCGGATGAGGCGTTGGTAACGCCCGCCGGGCAGGTTTGTCACGACACCTTCCAGACTGAGTTCGGTCAGCATCGCAAGAACTACGTCCGCCGTCAACCCGCTACGGCTGATTAATTGATCCAGCGTGGCCGGGTCGTGCCCCAGCGCGTCAAGCAGCGGGGCATGTACCGGGTTGTCGGAGGGGGCTTCAGGCATGACGTCTGGCGTGATGCTGCCCTGTGGGCGCAGCTCTTCCAGAATATCCTGGGCGCACTCAACGAGCTTGGCGCCCTGCTTGATGAGCGCGTGGCAGCCTTTGTATTGCGGCGCGTGGATCGATCCCGGAATGGCAAAGAGATCACGCCCCAGCTCACCGGCCAGGCGGGCCGTAATTAAAGACCCAGAAGCCGGTGCGGCCTCAACCACCAGGCAGGCCTGCGATAAACCGGCAATCAGTCGATTGCGGCGCGGGAAGTTGCTGGCGGTGGCCGCTGTGCCGAGTGGAAACTCCGAGATGATGCAGCCTTTACCGGTAATCAGATGGGCCAGCTTTTTGTTGCTGGCCGGATACATGCGATCGATGCCAGTACCGATAATGGCAATGGTGCCACTGGGGGCATCGCTGCGCAACGCGCCTTCATGGGCGGCCGCGTCGATACCGAGTGCCAGACCGCTGATGATGGTGAAGCCGGCATCGGCCAGCACCCGGGAGAAGGCCAGTGCGTTTTCGATGCCCTGGGGGGTTGCATTGCGGCTACCGACCACGCCGATGGCAGCGCGGTTGAGATAGCTCGGGTCGCCATTGATATAGAGCAGGCTGGGCGGGTCAGCTGATTCCAACAGTCGCTGCGGGTAATCCCGATCGGCCAGGGTCACGATGTGATGGCCGGGCTCTTGAAGCCAGGCTAACGTGGTCGTAATCAGCGCTTGCTGAGCCTCGTTGGCTTGCCCGTCAAAAAGCGATTGTGCGAGTTTGATGCCGATAATGCCGGCAACCGCACTTAAGCCTGCGTCAAAGATGGCCGCCGGATGACCAAAGGCGCGCAGCAGTTCCTGCTGCTTACGTGGGCCGATGCCAGCGGGCAGGGTGAGGTTTAACCAGCCGCGAAGCTCATCTTGGTTTTGCGCTGCAGAGAGGGGCATCATGGTTGAGTCTTTGTGGGGCTAAGGCGAACGAGGTCGCCGGGTTGAACCGCTTGTACGATTTGCTGAATCCGGATGATAGCGGTGTCGGGGTACGAAGCGATAACGAGGGCGGTGCCAACACGATGCCCCGGTGTCTGGCTACGGTTAATGGCGGGATTGTCGTCGAAGACACTGGCAGAATCATTCCGGGTGTCGTCTACCGGTTGGTCCAGTTTGCGGCCGTAGGTGGCGACTGCGGGACGCCAGAGTGTCACGGTACTGTTCCGGGTTAATCCGGCAGCACAACCGCCTGATACAGCGAGGAGGTCTCCACCAGACGCGAGTCTATTGGTCTGACTAACAATGGCCATCACCTGCGACGTTGTTCTTTCGGCTAGGGGCAATGGCTTGCAGTTGGGTGGCGCGTATGTGGTTGCTTCGGTGCGTGTCATGACGCTATCGCCCCGCATCACTTCCTGTTGTTGCGATTGCAGGCGCATCCAGGCGACACCTGCTTGATCCGGGTTGGCAATTTCTGCCATCTCGGCTTGGTAGCTCAACGTCTGGCCGCTGGCGACGGGCACAGCAAGTACGCCTAGGTTACGCCCTTCGGGCGTGCTCAGGCGCAATCCCTGCCGGAACACCAGGAGCGGTGTATCGGGTGGCAGGCGTTCGGCTGATTCAGCAAGCTGGATCCGGATCGTGCTGTACTGATCCATCAAGCGCTGATTGAGCGTGTCACCCGTGATGCGTGGCAGTGCGCCAAAGGCTGCTTCTGGCATCACCAGAGGCAGTGACTCGGCCAAGGCAGCTGCCGACGATAACCCCATGACGGTGGTGACCAGGAAGGCTGCACGGTTGAATTTGAGACGCATCGCTATAATATTGATCCGAAAGCGGCGCCATACTGTGGCAGCCCAAGATAAGCATAAATCATTTTACACATCCGCAACGCGGGTGCGCCCATAACGAGTAGACGCATGGCCTTGTTACCGATACTGAGATTTCCTGATGAACGGCTGCGCACGATTGCCAAACCGGTAACCGTGTTTGATGACGCTTTGCGCAAACTGGTGGCTGATATGGCAGAGACCATGTATGAAGCCCCGGGGATTGGTCTGGCGGCAACGCAGGTGAATGTGCATCAGCGTGTGGTGGTAATCGACGTGTCGGAAGATCAGAAAGGGTTACAGGCATTTGTTAACCCGGTGATCGAGTCGGTGAGTGGCATGCAAACCTATGAAGAGGGTTGCCTCTCTGTGCCCGGCGTTTATGACAAGGTGGACCGCCCATCCGATGTGCGCGTGCGTTATCAGGATCTTGATGGCAAAGAACATGTACTGGAAACGGGTGAGCTGCTGGCGATTTGCATCCAGCATGAGATTGATCATTTGAACGGCAAAGTGTTCGTTGATCATCTGTCGCAGTTAAAGCAGACCCGTATCAAGAATAAGCTGGCTAAGCTGGCACGGCAGAACGTATGACCTTGCGTGTAGGCTTTGCCGGAACACCGGCCTTTGCAGAGTGTGCGCTGCAGACCATTCTGGATGCTGGCTTTAATGTCGTCGTTGCCTTGACGCAACCGGATCGGCCTTCGGGTCGAGGTATGCAGTTGACACCTTCGCCGGTGAAGCAGTTGGCCTTGCAACATGGCATACCGGTTGAACAGCCGGTGTCGCTACGTAACGATGAAGCACAGGCATTGGTGCGCAGTTATAACCTCGACGTACTAGTTGTGGTTGCTTACGGGTTGATCCTGCCGCAGGCTGTTCTGGACATGCCGCGTTATGGGTGCCTCAACATTCATGGGTCGATTCTGCCGCGCTGGCGTGGCGCTGCCCCGATTCACCGTGCGATTGAAGCGGGTGATGCTGAAACCGGTGTCTGCATCATGCAGATGGATGCGGGCCTGGATACCGGCGGCGTAGTTGATGAGGCGCGTCTGCCGATAGCAGGGACCGATACCACGGCATTGTTGCATGATCGCCTAGCCGCGTTAGGTGCCGGACGGATTGTTGCGGTGCTGAAAAAACTGGCAGCGGGCGAAACGCTCGTTGCCGTAGCGCAGCCTGAGGCTGGTGTGACTTATGCCCACAAGCTGGAAAAACAGGAGTCCTTGTTGAACTTGCAGGACACTGCCGCAGCGTTAGACCGCAAGATTCGTGCGTATAACCCCTTTCCCGGTGCGGTGCTGCATGCAGGCGACAAAGCGATCAAGATCTGGGCGGCACGGGTTGTTGATGGTTCTGGTCAACCGGGTATGGTTCTTTCGTCGGGTGAAGCAGGCGTTGTAGTGGCCTGTGGTGAAGGTGGCTTGTGTTTAGAGATCTTGCAGGCACCCGGCGGTAAGCGTTTGCCCGCGGCGGAGTTCCTGCGTGGCCACCCGCTTCCTGCGGGCACCCTACTCACTTGAAAATTGATGGCATAACGCCAATTACCGAGTGAATTGCTAAGGATTTATTAAGGCGCGTGCGGTTCTAATAGACGCCATGGGTCATAACGATTCTCTGTAGAGGTGATGACATGGGTAACTGGTTTAAAACAACGGTACTGTTTGCGGCCATTCTGGCGCTGTTCATGATGATTGGCGGTCTGATCGGTGGCCGTGAAGGCATGATGATGGCGTTGCTGATCGGTGGCGGCATGAATTTTTTTGCCTACTGGTTTTCAGACAAGATGGTGTTGCGCATGTACAACGCGCAGCCCGTGGATGAGACTTCGTCTCCCTACCTGTACAACATGGTGCGTGATCTGGCGGGGCGTGCCGAATTGCCGATGCCGAAGGTTTACCTGATTGATGAAGCCCAGCCGAATGCTTTTGCGACTGGACGTAATCCGGAGAACGCGGCGGTTGCTGCAACCACCGGTATCGTTAGTCTATTGAGCGAGCGCGAGTTGCGCGGCGTGATGGCACATGAGCTGGCGCACGTGAAGCACCGCGATATTCTCACGTCGACGATTGCGGCTACCTTGGCAGGTGCAATTTCTGCGCTCGCCAACTTTGCTATGTTCTTCGGTGGGCGCGACGAAGAAGGTCGGCCCGCGAATGCTGTGGTGAGCATTATCGTTGCCATCATTGCGCCGATTGCCGCGATGCTGATTCAGATGGCGATTTCGCGGGCGCGCGAATTTGAAGCCGATCGTGGTGGCGCGGAAATCAGCGGTGATCCATTGGCGCTGGCTAGCGCCCTCGCCAAGATTGATGCTTACGCACGGGGTATTCCCTTCCCTACCGCCGAGGCACATCCGGCAACGGCACAGATGATGATCATGAATCCACTGGCAGGCGGCGGGATTGATACGCTATTTTCGACCCACCCTAAAACAGCCGAACGTATTGCAAGGCTGGAAGCGATGGCGCGTTAATTCAAGTCTTT
>CAZGHR010000021.1:0-7337 GCA_964525545.1 uncultured Dechloromonas sp. | reverse complement strand
GGTCGGGCATGGCCAGGCAGTTCGTCCCACCAGCGATGCAGACTGAGCGGCTCCGGCGGGCGACGTCCGGCATCAAACACGATCACCGTGTTGCCGCCGGCATCCAGCTGACCCGGGTTGAGCGGATCGAGGCGGCTGGCGGTGTGCAAAGGCTGGTGGGCATCAGCCACCAGATGGCTGACCCAGGCTAAAGCAACAGCACGATCCTGGCGCGATAGCGTGGTATCGCCGAGTAGGCGAATCTGCTCAGCCACGGCCTCTTCAAGTAAGCCGTGTGCCCGTTGTTGCATGAATGGCTTGCTAACGTCCCGGTCGGCAAAATGCCAGCTGCGCGTACCCTCGCCCGTACGGGCCCGCGCTAGCCATTGTTGTGTCGAGCGTGGTGCGGGCACGCGGGCGCCTTTAGGTTCGGCTTGATCACGCAGTTCATCTGGCCAGATTGCAGCAGCCATCCAGGCGTCTTCTACAGAAAGGTTTTGCAGGTTCGGAATAAGCGTCTGGGTTTTGAGCAGGGATCCGATGGTCTTTTGTGTAGCCGCCGGCAGGTTCGACCAGGCGATGATGACCACGTCACGGTGCCCCGTTGCGTTCCATGCCCATGACTGGAGACTCACCAGACAGAGCAAACCGGCGACGAACTTGCGGATTCGATGGGCGTGGGTGATGAGGCGCTGTGTTGAGGTTGGCATGGGCAGATTATGCCTCTAGATAGTGTTGTAAACATGCTACACTCAAACCAATAATGAATAACGCACAATCACGCTCTCGTTCACAGCGAACGGCCGCGCCCAGCAGGCCTCGTAAGCCCGCGCCGCCGCCCGCTGCATTGGCGGCCGATTCGCTCGCTTGGGCCATGCAAACTGCGGCAGCTTGTGTGACAGAGGTAGTGGCCTATGGGCGGAGTTTGACGGCAGTGCTCGCCAATTTGCGTCAACGGTCGTTGCCGGAAAACGCCGTGCGGTCACAAGCGATTGATCTGACCTACGCCACATTACGTCGTTATTGCCGGGGGGATGTAGAACTCTCGGTGCTGCTTGATCGACCTACGGCCGAAGACGAACTGCGAAGCCTTTTACGTGTTGCCTTGTGCTGGCTGGAGATGCATCCGGAACGCGCCCACGTGGGTGTCGATCAGGCGGTGGAGGCAGCGGCCACATTATCGGCCGGGCGCTATCGCGGCTTTGTGAATGCCATTTTGCGCCGTGCATTACGTGAGCGTGCCGTGCTGGATCAGACTGTTGCTAATAATCCGGAAGCCGATTGGCAGTACCCGCAATGGTGGTTGGAACGTCTGCAAACAGATTGGCCCGACGATTGGGAAGCTATTGCAGCGGGCGGCAATCGTAAACCGCCGATGGGACTCCGCGTGAACCGTCAGTTAACGACAGTTGAGGCATATGCGCAGCAATTGGCAACAGCGGGTATTGCGATTCAGCCACGTTTGCCTGAAGACGGCCCGGATGCGTTGTTGCTGGCACAACCTGTTTCTGCCGAAACATTACCTGGCTTTGCACAGGGCGTCGTTGCGGTACAGGATATCGGTGCGCAACAGGCGGCCCGGTTGTTAAACGTACAAACGGGTATGCGTGTGCTCGATGCCTGCGCGGCGCCGGGTGGCAAGGCGGCGCATTTGCTGGAATCGGCCGCGATAGAACTGACCGCCGTTGAATCAGACAAAGAACGTTGTGCTGCGTTGACGCGTGCGCTGGCGGCATCACGCTTTCCGGCTGATCGCAATGTGCAGGTCATTTGCGCGGACGCGGCTGACACAGCGGCACCCTGGGCCAAACGGCCTTTCGATGCCATTCTGCTCGATGCGCCTTGTTCCGGCTCTGGTGTGGCAGGCCGTCATCCCGATGCCAAGTGGCTGCGCCGAAATGATGATGTGTATGCGCTGGCGCGAACCCAGAAGCGCTTGTTGAAAGCCCTGTGGCCGTTGCTTAAACCGGGTGGTCGTTTGCTTTATGGTACCTGTTCGGTTTTTGCGCTGGAAAATCAGACACAGATCGCCAATTTTCTGGCGCAGCATGCTGATGCAGTGCTGGAATCACAAACATCATTGTTACCGGATGCGCGGCACGATGGATTTTTTTACGCACTGTTAAGCAAGGTGTCGTCATGACATTGAACGACCGTTTCTATGTGAAATGGTGGTTGATAGTGGGTGTGATTCTATTCAGCGCGCAGGCGCTGACAGCACGCGCGGGCGCAGAGGTGCGCGAGGTAACGCTGACGCAAAGCGAAGAGGCAGTGAATCTGAATGGTAGCTTTGCGCTACAGCTTTCACCTTCGCTGACGGATGCGGTTAATCATGGCATCCCGCTGGTGTTTCAGATTCAGGCGCAGGTGCGCCGGCCGCGTTGGTACTGGGTAGATGAGGCATTGTATGCGGCTCACACAGACCGTCGGTTGACTTATAACGCATTGGTGCGCAATTACCGGGTGACGGAAGGGCAAGAAGGCCGTAACTTCATGAATCTGTCGGATGCGCTGAATTATGTGGCGCGTCCAGTCAGTTGGCCTATCGCTGGTGGACGTATACGTTCCGGTGAGGTGGTTGATGTGCAAGTACGCTTCCGCCTGGATCCGGCGTTTTTGCCTAAACCCTTTCAGGTCGTTTCATTTGGGGATCGCGATTGGCGGCTGGATAGTGATTGGCGCAGTTTCCGTTTGACAGTGCCTGCTGTCGGAGGAGGCAAATAATGCGTCTAGCCATGTTCATCATGACCCTGGTGTCGGTGGCGCTGTTGTTTTTGCTGACACAGGCTTCAGCAAACACGGATTTTTTTGCCCGTCATTATTCCTGGTTGGTTGGGTTAAATATTCTGCTGGGCGCGGCGATGTTGCTGGTGATTGGTGTCCAGCTGTTCCGCTTGTGGCGGGATCACAGGCAGCAGATTTTTGGCGCACGACTGAAGTTCCGTTTAATGCTCATGCTGGCCATTATGGCGCTGGTGCCGGGTGCGCTGATTTATGCGGTATCGGTACAGTTTGTAACGCGCAGTATCGAGAGCTGGTTTGATGTACGTGTTGAGCAGGCACTCGAGGCGGGTTTGAACCTGGGGCGTGATGCACTTGAAGGTGTGACCATTGGTTTGGTAAGCACAACGCGCGATGCAGCAGCTGCAATCGCTCAGCGTGATGCTGCGCAAGCACCGGCTGTGCTTGCCAAGCTCAAACAGGTAACGGGTGCCCAATCAACGGCGTTGTTACAAATTTCCGGCAACCGCATTGAGGTAGTAGGCAGTACGTTGGCACGTGGCGAAACACCCGTGCTGCCATTGCCGGCGCAGATCACTGAGGCTCGGAAGAATGGGGCCTTTAGTGTGATCGAGGCCGATAGTACCGGCTTGCCCATCCTTCGTGCCATCGTGTTACTGCCAACTGCTTCGCCGCAACATGTTGCTAATCGTTTGCTAGAAGTGGTGGTGCCGGTGCCAGCGAAACTTGCAGCGGATTCAGAGGCGGTACAGTCGGTGTACCGGGAATATCGAGAACTGGAACTGGCGCGGGAGGGGTTAACGCGCCTTTATGCCATTACCTTAACGCTCACCCTGATGTTGGCGCTGGCGGCTGCCTTTTCTGCAGCCTTTATTCTGGCCCGCCGGTTTACGGCCCCGTTGACCATTCTGGCGGAAGGTACGCAGGCGGTTGCAGCGGGTGACTTCTCACCCAAGCAGACGGTAGTGAGCAACGATGAGCTGGGCATTCTGACGCAATCGTTCAACCGCATGACGTTCCAGTTACGCGAGGCGCATACTGAAACCGAACGGCATCGTGGGGATCTGGAACGGGCCCGCGCCTATCTGCAGGAAGTGCTGGATAACCTGTCGGCTGGCGTTCTGGCGTTTGATCGTCGATTTGTTTTAAAAGCGGTTAATGGCGCGGCTAAAACATTGCTGGCAGAAGATTGGGTCGGTTTGATTTCTGAGCCGCTCGAAGCATGGCCTCGGCAGGAGCATCTGGCACGGACCATTCGAGATGGCTTTGCCAAACATGGCGATGCCTCATGGCAGATTGAGGTAGAGCGTGTCTTGCCGGATGGGCGTAAGCAACAGTTGATGGTGCATGGTTCGGAATTGCCGGAACAATCCGGTGGTGGCTACGTGGTGGTATTTGATGACATTACTGAACTGATTGCCGCGCAGCGGGCAACGGCCTGGGGTGAGGTGGCGCGACGTCTGGCGCATGAAATCAAAAATCCCCTAACGCCAATTCAACTAGCTGCAGAGCGGTTAGAGCATAAATTAGCCAAACAGTTAGCTGATGCCGATGCCGACATGCTGCAACGTTCGACACGTACGATCGTCAATCAGGTTCAAGCCATGAAACACATGGTGGACAGTTTCCGCGATTACGCACGCTTGCCGCCGGCAAATTTAATGGCGATTGATCTCAACGAATTGCTGCGCGACATGCTGGTGCTCTATGAAAGCTCCAGAACGCCTATTAATGCCGAGCTTGCTTCGGCCTTACCTAAGATTAAAGGTGATCCGACGCAGCTACGTCAGATTATTCATAACCTGATTCGTAATGCGCAAGATGCCACAGAGGGTGTGGTCGATGCCAGGATTGATGTGGCAACCAATGTTGCAGGCAAACAGGTTGTTCTGATGATTGCAGATAATGGTGCGGGCTTCCCCCCGGAAATTATGGCGAACGCATTTGAGCCTTATGTGACGACCAAGCCCAAGGGCACAGGTTTGGGTTTGCCCATCGTGAAAAAAATTATCGAAGAGCATGGCGGCAAAATTTCCCTCGCGAATCGGGAGACCGGTGGCGCAGAAATTCGTATTACCTTGCAGGTGGCTAATGACACCGAATCCATTAATCAAGAACCACAGAAGTCGGTAGGAGCCTGATATGGCAGAAATACTGGTAGTTGATGACGAGGTTGGTATCCGGGAGTTGCTTTCGGAAATTCTGGCGGATGAGGGTCATAGCGTTATGTTGGCCGAAAACGCGACGCGAGCCCGTGAGCTGCGCGCCAGCCGCCGGCCGGACCTGGTACTGCTCGACATCTGGATGCCCGATGCAGATGGCATTTCGTTGTTAAAAGAGTGGTCAGCCAATGGCTTGCTCACCATGCCGGTTGTGATGATGTCCGGGCATGGCACGATCGATACGGCCGTTGAAGCAACCCGTATTGGTGCTGTCGACTTTCTTGAAAAACCGATTGCGCTGCAAAAGCTGCTCGCGACGGTGAAGAAATGTTTGAAGCCGGATGCGTCTGCGACGCGTCAACACTACGCGGTTGACTCTCTGTTGCAGATTGGCCTGCTGAAAAAATTTGGCCAGCGCATCGCCCAGTCAGCGAAGCATTCGCCGATTCTGTTTTTGCGTGGCGCACAGGGTCTTATTGCCGAAGTGGGTGCGCGTAGTCTCCTGACGCCACATGCACCCTGGCTGAATTTATCGCAGGAAAGCCGGGCGATCACCCAGGAAATGCTGGAACAGCATGCCGGTGGTGTTCTGTTTATTCCCGAGCTGCATGGTGCGGGCCGTATGGCACAGATGAATCTGGGCTTCGTGCTGGACCGACTGGCTAAGTACCGGTTGACGCTGGTGGTAGCCAGTAGTGTTTCAGCTGAGGCAATTGTCGAGAGTGGTGTTGATGCGGCATTGGTCAATCGGCTGAGCGATGTCTGGGTGGGTCTGCCAGCAATATCGGAATCCGCCAATGACTTGCCAGAGCTATTGCCGGCTTTGTTGACGTTACTTTGCGAACAGGGCAATGTGCCCCATCGCACGATGGCACCTGATGCGCTCAATGTATTGCGCCAGAAAACCTGGGGCGGTTCAGATGGCGGCTGGAGTTCGTTGCTAGGCGCTTTGAAGAATCTGGCCTTGAACGCGCTGGATGAAACCATCAGCCGTCAGGATGTCGATGCGCTTTTGCTTTCAGTTAATGAACCCATGGCGGACAAGTCTGATGATGAATCGGACGGGTCTCTCACCGAGTTTTATGCGATGCCGCTCAAAGAGGCGCGCGATGCTTTTGAGCGCCTTTATCTGACGCATCATATTTCTCGAAGCAGCGGCAATATGACGCGTGTGGCCGAGCAGAGTGGTTTGGAACGCACGCATTTATATCGTAAGTTCAAACAACTGGGTATTACGCTGGAGCGTCGAGATAACGTTTCTGGCAGTTAATTCGCTAGTAATTTTTTACCATTGATAAGATCGTCTGGAGTTATTGTGTCCCGTCCTCGTAATGACCTTTTTTTGCGCGCCTTACTTAAGGAACCTACTGAAACAACGCCTGTATGGCTGATGCGACAGGCCGGCCGTTATCTACCGGAGTATCGTGAAACGCGTAAACGCGCTGGTAGCTTTCTGGGGCTCTGTAAAAACCCGGCCTACGCGTGCGAAGTGACCCTGCAACCTTTGGCACGTTACGACCTGGATGCCGCGATTCTCTTTTCAGATATCCTCACCGTGCCGGATGCGATGGGTCTCGGTTTATATTTTTCCGAAGGTGAAGGGCCCAAATTCGAGCGACCATTGCGCGACGAATGGGAAATCCGCAACCTGTGTGTGCCCGATCCGCATGATCAGCTACGTTATGTGATCGATGCGGTTGCCGAAATTCGAAAGGCACTGGATAACAGCGTGCCGCTCATTGGTTTTTCCGGTAGCCCATGGACACTGGCCTGTTACATGGTCGAAGGTGGCGCTTCGGATGACTATGCGCGTATTAAAACCATGGCCTATGACCGTCCGGATCTGATGCACAAGATTCTGGAGGTCACGACTGAATCAGTCATCCAGTATCTGAATGCACAGATTGAAGCCGGGGCTCAGGCCGTGATGATTTTTGATTCCTGGGGTGGCACGCTGGCTGAAGCGGCCTATCATGAGTTCTCGCTCAACTACATGAAGCGCATTGTGGCTGCCTTGCACAAGACCTGGGAGGGCGAGCGTATTCCATCGATTGTCTTTACCAAGGGCGGTGGCTTGTGGCTCGAATCGTTGGCCGATACGGGCGCTGATGGCCTAGGTCTGGATTGGACGATTGATATCGGCAAGGCGCGTGCGCGCGTAGGCGATCGGGTTGCCTTACAGGGCAACCTGGACCCGACTATTCTGCGGGCCGGTCCCGAAGCAGTGGCCCGTGAGGCAGAAAAAGTACTGCGCAGCTTCGGTCAGGCCAATACGGGCCACGTGTTTAATTTAGGCCACGGCATTAGTCAATTCACGCCGCCGGAGAATGTATCTGTGTTGGTAGACACGGTCCATTCGGTTGGTCGTGCAATGCGCGCCGGCCGGTAATTCGGGTGGTGGGAAAGACCCGAGTGCAAGTCGCTGCTGTGGCTGGTTTCAACCTGTCAAGACGG
>CAZGHR010000020.1:0-18849 GCA_964525545.1 uncultured Dechloromonas sp. | reverse complement strand
AAGGCGCATTGTTCGGCTCAATGAGCCTGCTTGAAAATGTACGCCTGTTTCTCGAGGAATACACACAGCTCAGCAATGACGAAATGTCATTGATTGCACGTTGCAAGCTGGATCTGGTGGGTTTACTCCCCTTTGAATCGTTCATGCCATCGGAGATTAGTGGCGGCATGCAGAAACGTGCAGCCATTGCCCGCGCCATGGCCCTGGATCCGGACATTCTCTTTCTAGACGAGCCTTCTGCAGGTCTCGATCCGATTACTTCGGCCGAACTGGATCAGACGATTCTCTCGATTTCGCGCAACCTCGGCATTACTTTTGTGGTGGTCACCCATGAGCTACCGAGCATCTATACGATTGCCGATCGCATCATCATGCTCGACAAAGACACCAAGGGCATTATTGCGGAGGGAGACCCCCACTGGCTGCGCGAACATAGTGACAACCCGCTGGTCCGCAAGTTCTTTAACCGGGGCGCTGATGTCGCGCTCGATACAAACTCAGCCTCTACTCAACCCGCAACACTTCCGGCCTGAAACTCATCATGTCTAACCGAAATAGTGCTCAATATTACCGACTCGGCGTCTTTGTGCTGATTGGTGCCGCCGCCCTTGTTGCACTGGTACTGATCTTTGGCGCTAAAAACCTGTTCGCTAAAACGATGGTCATCGAAAGCTACATCAAAGAATCTGTACAAGGTCTGGATGTGGGCGCGCCGGTGCGTTTCCGTGGCGTACGGATTGGCCAGGTTAGCTATATCGGTCTTTCAGGTGCTCTTTACGAAAATGATGTACCACCAGGCGAACGGCGCCAGTATGTCGTGGTACGAATGACGGTGGAAAAACTCAATGAAGACAACGCGGAATATATAGAAAAACTGGTCAAAGATGGTTTGCGAGCACAGATCCGTGGCCAGGGTATTACCGGGGTCAACTACATTGAACTGGATTTTGTAAAAGACCCTGACAAATTAAAGGAACTGCCTTTCAACTGGACACCAGACTATCCGGTTGTACCCTCTCAACCCAGCCCAGTAAATATTCTTCTTGATAGTGTGGAAGATGCACTGAAAAACTTTAACCATCTCAATCTGGCCAAAACTCAAGACGAGGCAAACACCCTGCTCGTTAATCTCAATAATATGGTGGCGGGTGACAGTGGCAAGGGCAACGGACTCAATGAGTCCGTGAAGCAACTGAATGCCCTGCTCGGAAAAGTGAACAAGGCCACAGACAATCAGGAATTGGCTGTGTTGATTGAACAGCTCACAGGTTCAATTATCATCCTACGCCAGACGCTGACCACTATGCAGGGCGATCTAACCATCTCTGCGGATAACGTGCGGCAGATTACAAACAACGTGAATGATCTGTCACAAAAGGCGAATGACTACCCATCGTGGCTGCTTTTTGGCCAACCGCCCAAGCGCGTTGCCCCTTAATGGTTGCTTTCAGGAATAGCTATGAATACTCCTAACACCCCTGCCTCTAGCACCTTGATCAAAAAGACCAAGTATTACTGGCTGTTACCCGCACTGACGACCTTACTCCTCGGCGCCTGCTCACTCTCTCGACCCAATCCCGATCAGAGCAGTTGGCTGGTGATGCCTGAGCGTACGGCCGCCCCTCGGGCCAACCCTGTGAAAATGCATCTGAAGATGGGTAGCTTTTCTGCGAATGCGCCCTATGATGGCAAATCACTCGTCTACCGGATGTCGGACAATAAATACGACAAGGACTTCTACAACGTCTATCTGATTTATCCACGCGACATGGTGGCCAATGCCACGCAGAAATGGCTAACCCAATCTAATGCTTTTACACAGATCATTGAACAACCCACGACCTTCTTCCCGATGTATCAGTTGCAAGGGGTCGTTGATGAGTTCTACGGTGATTATCGTGACGAACCTACGGCGGTTGTAACGATTCAGTTTTATGCCAGCACCAGTTTTAACAGCAAAAACGGCTTATTCTCTACACCACGTATTAGCAAACGCGTAGCTCTGAAAGACAAATCAACCCAGGCGCTCATTACGGGGCAGCAACAGGCCCTGACTGAAGTGCTTCAAGAGCTTGAACAACGTCTGGTTGCTGATGCGGCTAATGCACCCGCCGACTATGTATCAGTCACCGGGCATCATGTGACTCACTAGACTGCGACCACCTGCACCGGCGCAAACCCGCCCCCCGGCGTGCGGAAGTTGGTGGTCTGCCCCTGGTACAAACGTGCCGCTAATAGCTGAATCTCTCCGTTATAGGCATAGACCCGCAGGTCGTACTTAAGCGATGTGGGCTCACCCTCGCCCGTATTCGATAGCTTCAGTTCAGGCGGTGGCACGAATTTTTGTGCTACATAACCCCCCTGGAGAATTTCTTCGAAAACGCGCTTGGTGAGCTTGTCTCCGCGGTACGTTGCACGTGAACCAAAACCCGCCTGCGGTTTAAAGAACAGCGTTTTGCGCGCACCCCAGAAATGCTCACCTTGTGTCGGCAACACAGGTACCGTTCGCGGGACACAATGCACGATCTGCGTAACGGCTTCGGGATTTAAACCCAGTGAGGCCAGATAGTCAGGATCCGACAGCCAATCGAGGTTACGCTTGTCGGCCCAAAGTGCATGAGCAACCGGGTGGGGTGTAATCAGCGTGCCTGTTTTAACCCCTGAGGCCTGCGCTTGCCAGCACTGAGTCAATGCACCTGATGCGGCAGTATCCAGGCTGAAATCCGTGAGGCGGTTATATAGTAGATCAATAGCAACCCCCTGGTGGCTCAGTTGACCGACGCTGTTACACAACACGGCTTCTGGTCCACAGACAATCGTCTGAATACCTTGTGCTTCAAACAGCTTTTGCCAGCGCACAAACTCCGGGTACAAGTATTGCTGTTCCGGGCTGTCATCGACAATTGCAATGGTTTGCAGTGGACGCCCCGCGCCCCAGGCCTGCCACTCATTGATAAACATGCCGACGAGCGCGTGTTCAGCCTGGTCGGCAGTTTTATTGAGACCCCATGACCGGTTGAGCAGTGTGACCAGCAAACTACCGCCCGCATTGGTATTAATCTCAATGAGCTTGGGGCCTTCTGGCGTTCGGTGAAAATCAAACCCGAGACAAACACCGGGTGTCTGCTGCGATAGGTTACCACCCTGCCGCTCGGCAATGGCTTTCTGAAAACTGGGCAAGGCAATCAGTATCGTCACCGCTTTTACAAAGTTGGCCAATACGGCCAGCTCTGAATCAGGTAATTCGACGACGCTCTCGGAAAACAGATGAGGTCGCTCGCTCAGCGCTCCCGCACCCAGTGTGGATTCAAGAAGGTGGCGATCAGGCAACATGATCTTTAAGGGTATTAATCAGAAAGGTTTCGGCTTCGGCAATATCCCGCGTGCGCGCCATAGGCGGCAGACTGCGCCAGACTTTTTTACCATAAGCTTTGGTAACCAGGCGGGGGTCGCCAATAACCAGTACGCCTTGATCCCGTTCACTCCGAATCAAACGGCCGGCACCCTGCTTCACATTGATGACGGCATGTGGCAGTTGGTAGTGCATGAAGGCATTTTTACCTTGACGATTCAAGGCATCAATCCGCGCCGAGAGCACCGGGTCATCGGGTGCGGCAAACGGTAATTTGTCGATCACGACGAGCGAAAGTGCGTCACCCGGCACATCCACCCCTTCCCAGAAACTTTGCGAACCTACGAGTACCGCATTGCCGGACTCCCGGAATCGTCGCAGCAATTCGTTCTTAGCGGCGTCACCCTGACACAGCACCAATATTTCCGGCTGATGAAACGCCAGGCGGGTTTCAAGCTGAGTCCGCACTTTTTGCATGGCGCGCAACGAGGTACACAAAAAGAAGGTGCGACCCTGCGCAGCTTGTATGAGCGGCAATGCTTTATCGACCAGGCGCTCGGTGTATTCCGGGCTGTTCGGGTCGGGCAAATCGGTGGGGCAGCAGAGCATGGCCTGCGTGCCGTAATCAAAGGGACTGTCCCAGCAAAAGGAAGCAATGTCATGCAGCCCCATGGCCTCTTTGTAGTGACCAAAATCACCTTGTACGGCCAGGGTGGCCGAGGCAAATACCCAGCTCCGAGGGCTACTTGCCATGAGTTTGGTAAAGGGTTCGGCAACGGAAAGCGGCGTGGCGTGAAGATGCAAACCATGGCCTAACGTTTCTACCCAATACACGTAATCTGCAGCCGGTGTTTCGGCATCCAGCTCAGTGCTAGCAGGTTGACCCAAGGCGCCCTTCTTCCAGCGCTGCAAATCCTGACCTAACGCTACCGCCCGCTGCCAGGCGCGTTCCAGATCTGGTGAACGACCGGCCTGTGTTTGTAGCAAGTCGGCCATCAGGTTCAATCGATCGGCGAGTACATCGAGTCCTTTGAGAAACTCTGCATGCTTGAGCATATTGCTGGCCGGCTGCCGCACTGTGTCATTACCCAGGGTAAGCCGAAAGTCGCGTGCGGCTTTATCCAGCGCAGCACTCTGCACGGGCAGATCCAGGCAATCCCGCGCCTCGGCCAGGGCCGACAGGCGGACATCCTGTGCGAGGTCGAGTATCTGGGTTGTAGTGAATCGTTGTCCAAAAAATATGCCGGCGGTTTCTGGCAGTTGATGCGCTTCATCAAAGATGACGGTATTACAGTTCGGTAATAGCTCGGCCATGCCCTCTTCTTTAAGCGCAACATCGGCAAAGAAGAGATGATGATTGACGACGACCAGATCAGCTTCTAGTGCTTCCCGGCGTGCTTTGACCACAAAGCACTCTTCATACTGAGCGCATTCACTCCCCAGGCAATTGTCTTTGGTTGATGTTGCCATATGCCAGACTGATGCCGATTCAGGCACATCAACGCATTCGGCTTTGTCGCCGCGCTTGGTCATTTTGGAGAAGCGCAGAATATTCGTGATGTGGCGCGCATCTTCCTTCTGTAGAAAGCGCCCTTCACTGTGGGCGCGCTCCAGATGGTGCAGGCACACATAGTTACTGCGTCCTTTGAGTAAGGCCACGCGTATGGGGGCCCCCAGCGCTTCGCGCACCGTCGGAATATCACGCTCGAAGAGTTGATCCTGCAGCGTCTTGGTACCGGTGGAGAGCACGACCTTGCCGCCGGATAGCATCGCCGGCACTAAATACGCAAAGGTTTTACCGGTACCTGTACCGGCTTCGACCAGACAAGCGGCATCTGCCTTAATGGCATCGGCAATCCGTTCGGCCATTTCGGTTTGCTGCGGTCGCGCTTTAAAGGCGGGAATCTGGCGAGCCAGCGGTCCTTCCGGGGTAAAGACTTCAGCGACTTGTTCAACCAGGCTCATGCCCAGATTCTACCAGCCAGCCAACCCTAAACCGGTGATTTGCCACAGAACCCCTCTGGCGGGGATAATGATGCTTTGCGTCAAAGACTTAAGAGGTAACGCCCGTGAAGTGGACCATTATCTGGATTTTTGTGCTGTCGACCATGTTTGTGCACTTCCGTGGCAAGGTGCGACTGCGCCCATTCCGCCAGATTACCGACCACTCCACCTTTCTGGCACCGGTCAACGTGCTGCTCTACGCCGCCTCAACCGTGCCTAATGTGCCTTATCTCGACGCCAAAGAATTCCCGGAAATGAAGATCTTTGACGATAACTGGGAAAAAATCCGCGAAGAAGGCCTCAAGCTGGCGGAACTCGGTCAGATCAAGGCATCGGACACCTATAACGATGTGGGCTTTAATTCTTTCTTCCGCACCGGCTGGAAACGTTTTTACCTGAAGTGGTACGACACCGCTCACCCTTCGGCCGAAGAGCTGTGCCCGGTGACCTGTGGTCTGCTCAAGCAGGTGCCAAATGTCAAAGCAGCCATGTTTACACACCTGCCCCCAGGTGCCCGCCTGGTGAAGCACCGTGACCCGTATGCCGGTTCGATCCGTTATCACCTGGGTTTGTCGACCCCGAATGATGACCGCTGTTTCATTGATGTGGATGGTGAGCGTTATAGCTGGCGCGATGGTAAGAGCGTGTTCTTTGATGAGACGTTCATTCACTACGCTGAAAACGAAACCGACAAAGACCGCCTGATTTTCTTCTGTGACGTCGAACGCCCGCTGGCTGGTTCGTGGATTCAAGCCTTTAACCGCTGGTTCGGTCGTTATGTGGTTGGCGCAGCTGCATCGCCCAACGCCGATGGCGATAAGACCGGTGTGCTTAACAAAGTGTTCGGCGTGGTTTACAAAGGCCGCGTCTGGGCCAAGGGTCTGAAATCACGCAACCGCACGGCCTACTACGTCGGCAAATGGGTCATTCTGGGCGGCATTCTGGCGCTGATTCTCTTTGCATAAAGCGGGCGTCTAGCTATGCGTTTACTGCACACCATGCTGCGCGTGGGAAACCTCGACAAGTCGCTGGATTTTTACACCCGCATACTGGGGATGTCGCTGCTGCGTAAAAATGATTATCCTGAAGGCAAATTCACGCTGGCCTTTGTGGGCTATGGCGCCGAATCCGAACAGGCGGTTATCGAACTGACATATAACTGGGGCGTCGATAAGTACGAGCTGGGTAACGCCTACGGCCATATTGCGCTAGAGGTAGAAGACGCTTATGCCGCCTGTGACAAGATCCGCGAAGCAGGTGGCAATGTCGTACGTGAGGCCGGGCCCATGAAGCACGGTAACACCGTCATTGCCTTTGTAGATGATCCCGATGGCTACAAGATCGAGCTGATTCAACGCAAAAACCGTGTCGACTAATGGGTAAACGGCTCGACAAGCTGGAAAGTAAGCTACAGGTCTGGATGGAACGCGCCAATAAGGGCAACCATCTACTGGGCCTCAGCGCACTACTCTCGTTTGGCGGCACACTCACGGCGGCATACCCGGTAACGGCTGTGATTGTCACTGCCGTGATGATGGCACCACGCCGCTGGCTCAGGCTCAGCGCGGCATGCTCTCTAGGCAGTGCGGCAGCAGGTGCTGTTGTCGTGGGCGTTGCCCATCTACTTGGCTATAACGAAGTTCACCATTTATTCCCGAATCTCATCAGCCCGGAAACCTGGGCGGAGGCTTCTCGCTGGATTGGTGACTATGGTGTCTGGGCAATCTTCGGGGTCGGCGCTTCACCCCTCCCACAGATGCCCCTGCTCATTTTCTTTGGCATTGTGGATGACCGCATTCTGGAAGCCTTCATCGCACTGTTTGCAGGAAAGCTGATCAAATACACCCTGGTTGCCTGGGTAACGCAGCACTTTCCTGAAAAACTCAGCTTTTTTAAACGCATTAACGGCAAAATTAACCACAATCAACCGCAATAAGCTGGCGGCATATCGCCCATAAGCGTAAAATTAAAGCTGTGGACGATTTGTCGTCCCTGTCCTTTATTACCGGAGTTAGCATGTTTCCCGAATACCGTGAGCTGATCACCCGCCTCAAGACAACTGATCGTCATTTCACCAACCTGTTCGACAAGCACAATGATCTGGATCAAAAGATCAAGAACATGGAAGCCCACGTTGAGTCGGGTACGCAAGAAGAAATCGAAACCCTGAAAAAAGAAAAGCTGCACCTGAAGGATGAGCTTTACGCAATCCTGAAAAAGGCAGAAGCCTAATTACTCAGGCCTAAAACTGCCGGTTTTGCTATTCGTGGAACCGGCAGTCTTTCATGGTCACGTCGTGACTGAAGTCTTCTGAGGTATAAACGCTCCCGGTGAGCGTGCCTTCAAAGGCCATTACCCGCCCTGCCGGTGCAACACCCAACACATTCCGGCACCAGAGCGACACTTCACCCAAGCCCGTTACACGTACATCCGCAACCATAGCGTTCGGGTTGCCCTTAGGCGCTTTGATAAATTTAGCCTGACCTTGCAGGATTTCACCTGCATATTTTTTAGGGCTCTGCGCATTCTTCTGTGCTGCTTTGGCAATTGCGGTAAGCGCTGATAATTGAAACGCTTGCTTACTCACTGGTGCTGCACTTTGAACAGGCGTGTTCACTGCGGGAACAGGGACGCCCGCTGAAACAGGTTCGTTTGCGCTGGATGGTTGAGCCATAGGCGTTGACACCATACCCGCCTCTGAAACAGCCGCTGGATTTTGCGTTAATGAACAAGAAGTTAGAAGCGCAACGAGTAAAAAAACAGGGTACGAGGCAATGTGCATAACGATCAATTTAAAAGCAGATAGCGCACATTCTATCTTGCAACATATCTCACTCAATAGCTTACACAGGGATTACAATAGCATTTCATTTTTATGAAACACATAGGTCTCCCATGTTCGGCAAGCTCATGCCCAAAGAGGGCAAGTATTTTGATCATTTCAACAACCACGCTGCGCTAATTGCCAAGGGTGGTTCGCTGCTAACCGATCTGATCACGGCGCTGGCCACCCAATCGGGTGATGTCGCACGTCTTGCCGACGAGATTGATGCGGTGGAACGTCAGGCTGACAAGGTCACGCATGAAACGCTGGCCCAGCTGCACAAATCGTTCATTACCCCATTTGACCGTGACGAGATTCACGAGCTGATCAGCGGTATGGATGACATCCTGGACATTATTCAGGACGTTGCCGAATCGGTATCGCTCTACGACATCAAGCAGGTACCCCAGGAAGCCGTTGCTCTGGCTCAGGTGACCGCCCGTTGCTGCAACCACATCACCTCGGTAGTTAAACTGCTCGACAGCATGCAGAACGGCCCGCACATCCTGACCATCTGCCATGAAATCGACGAACTGGAGTCAGATGCAGACCGCATGCATCGTGAGCTGATGTCCAAACTTTTCCGTGAGGAACCTGATGTCCGTCAGGTCATCAAGCTGAAGGAAATCTACGAGATTCTTGAATCCGTCTCGGATCGCTGCAAAGATGTCTCCGGCACCATCGAAGCCATCGTCCTCGAAAACTCCTGATCGCCTGATTCATGGATAACCTGCAAATGAGCCTGGGGGTGATCATCACCCTCGTCATCGTGGCCCTGCTGTTCGATTTCATGAACGGCTTCCACGATGCGGCCAATTCAATTGCCACGATCGTTTCAACCCGGGTTTTAAAACCGCACCAGGCAGTGATCTGGGCGGCGGCTTTTAACTTTCTCGCCTACTTTCTGTTTGAACTCAAAGTTGCAGGTACTATTGGCAAAGGCACCATTGACCCGTCAATTGTGGATCACTACCTCATCTTTGGCGCCCTTATCGGCGCTATCGTCTGGAATGTGATCACCTGGTACTACGGCATCCCCTCTTCCTCTTCGCACGCCCTAGTGGGCGGTCTGGTTGGTGCCGCCGTAGCCAAAGCTGGCTTTGGCAGCCTCATCTCGGCTGGCGTTCTCAAGATTATCGCATTCATCTTTATTGCCCCTTTCCTGGGATTCACTATCGGTAGCCTCATGATGGTGATTGTTTCCTGGCTCTGTAGAAACATGTCTCCTAGCAAGGTGGATAAACATTTCCGTCGCCTGCAACTGGTTTCTGCGGCCGGTTATAGCCTGGGCCATGGTGGTAATGATGCCCAGAAGACCATCGGCATTATCTGGATGCTGCTGATTGCCGCGGGCGTTTCGAAATCTGGTGAGCATGTGCCTGCGTGGGTGGTGTTGTCCTGCTACACGGCGATGGGTCTGGGCACCATGTTTGGTGGCTGGCGGATTGTTAAGACGATGGGCAACCGCATTACCAAGCTTAATCAGGCGCGTGGTTTTTGTGCCAACAGTGCCGGCGCCATGACCCTGTTCTTTGCTACGGCACTGGGCATTCCCGTATCCACCACTCACACCATTACGGGTGCCATCGCCGGCGTCGGCTCCACACGTGGCGCCCGCCGTGTACGTTGGGGTGTCGCTGGCAATATTGTCTGGGCCTGGATTCTGACGATTCCCTGTAGCGCATTGATCGCCGCCGCTGCCTGGTGGCTGGGCACCAAGCTACTCTGAGCCTAGGCGGCTGGGCATCAGAATTTTCTGCACAGGTAATTAACGCGGGTAAAATCCGCGAATGCGCTACCCTCATGTAAAAAGACTGACACCCTGCTTGATGCAGGTGTTTTTGTGCCTTTGCCTGGCACTACCGATGACATCACAGGCGAGCACCTTCTTTTTTCCGGAGATGCATCCGACCCAGACACGGACTGATCCGCCCAGCTGGTTAAAAGATGGCGCCGGTGGTGATGGCTACGTCAGTATCACGTCTGAAGTTGTGCCTGTGGGTAGCTGTGCCCGCCTCGCGTCTAGCAGTTTCTGGGGTTCAGACAAGGTTCAACTGGTGCTATCGGTAACCAGCAATGGTTTCAAGAGCCGGATGGACCAGATGGACATACCCGTTGCCACATTTGACGGCCGAGAGAACGGTGCGGAATGCGCATCGCTAAGCACAAGCCCTATTCAGATCGTACCCCTCTCCGTTCTAGGTGTTCGATCACTTCTCAATCCGGGAAAGCTGTCGCTCACGATCAATGTACGAAGTGCCATTGATTCAAACAGTGATTTTGTCGGTTCGGCAAAGTTATTACTGGGCGCTGCCACTCTAGTCGCCACGGGAGGAACTTCGGCGCTGGTCGGTGGAGCAACTGCCGTGGTGGGCAATTCCGTACTGGCCGATACCGAGGCTCGCGCCAACAAAATGATGAAGGGTATGACCGATGCCCGCGTACCGATCTCGCTGAACTGGTCTGACTTGCGCAAGGGCTTACATACCATCCAGATCCCGGTCTATCGGGCCGATCAAATGGGCAGTGTTTCAGATAAGAAGATACTGCAGCTGCAGTCCGACCCGGCCGCTGAAAAAACTCATTTATTTACGATCCGTTTGGATTTTGCGTTTTTCCGGACCCTGTTCTACCCGACTGTTGAAGATCTCAGCAATCTCGGCGTTCGTGAAAACATCTCTGCCGAACGCATATTGAATCACCTGGTGCCCGGCACCAAAGAAAATTTCATGCAGATTCTCAACAGTTCTGCGCCTAGCCAGCTGAGAATTTTGTCGAATGCCAGCGGCAAGGATCTATCCCGCGCCTGTTCGCTGGGGTTTGAAAAGCTGCGCGCTGCAGGCCTGGCAAATCCGGATATCGCCCTGGTGATGAAATCATTTATGGATGAAGCACGGGGTAATACAACCTGGTATCAGGATGCTGATCTGGTTAAAACCTGTTTTAGCCAGGCACCCAAGGTTGAATCTGCGCTAACCCTGATCTATGGTGCCCCCGGCCAGCCATCTTCGGGAGTGACCCCTACAAACCAGACAACTGCCGGCAACTAGGCATTTTTTATAGCGCATTGCCGCTTTAGACCTTAGAAATTATGCAACGCCTCTTGATGCTCCTGCTTGGCTTGACCTTAACCGCTCTTGCGTATGCGGGTGATCTGGTCTATCTGAATTCGTCGGCCGGTGCTCAAAGATTGTTACAGGCCGACTATAACCGGCAATATTTTGCCGTACAGCCTTTTGTAGACACCCAGGAAAACCTGGCTTTTTGCGGGCCAGCCAGTATGGCCGCGGTGCTCAATAGTCTGCCGCAAGAAACACGGCCAGTGGCACCCCAACTCAAACCATTTCACTATTTCACACAAGACAGCTTTTTTAATCAGCGTACACAGACGATCAAAACCCGTGAGGCAACACTGAGATCTGGTTTGACGCTGCAGCAAATGACAGAGATGTTCCGGCAATTTGCCGTGAATGCTGATCTATTTTATGGCGATCAGCTGACTGAATCTACGTTCCGGGACCTGATGACTTCCGCCATGGGAGACCCGAATACACGACTGATCGTTAATTTCGACCGCAAGACACTTAACCAGCAGGGCGCTGGACACTTTTCGCCGATTGCAGCCTATGACAGTGCGAGCGATTCGGTGTTGATTCTGGATGTGGCCAAGTTTAAATACCCGCCCTTCTGGGTGAGCATTGCAGATTTGCTCAATGCCATGAATACCATTGATTCGGACAGCGGTAAAAGCCGAGGACTGATTCGGGTACGGGCCCTACTTTACTAAGGGCCTAACCCCGGTAAACCCGCCATCGACAGACCATACCTGCGCCGTAACACGACTACTTCGGTTTGAAAGCAACCAACCCATAAGCTCTGCAAGCTCGGTGGTCGTACCAATACCAGGTAGCGCATATTGTCTGGCGGCCGCGGCGCGCAAAGCATCCGTTGCAAGCAGGCGTTCAGTTGCGGGAGAATCCATAATTCCCGGCGCCACAACATTCACACGAATACCATAGGGGGCATAGGTAGCCGCGGTGCCTCTGGCAAGACCTTCAACACCCGCTTTGGCTGCAGCGACCGCCTCATGATTTGGCGTACCGATTTGCGCAGCTACTGAGGAAACAAGTACGGCGCTGCCCGGTAAATTATGCTGCCTCAGATTGCCCACGAAACCAGCAAGCGAATGAAATGCGCTCGTTAAGTTCGCCTCGATCGATTCCTCGAAATCAGCTTTGCTCAGTCTATGAAGGGCACCGAGTTTGATGTTACCCACGCAGTGGGCGAAAGCCTGGGGTATTAACGCGTTGTCCTGGGCAATGTCAAAAATGGATTTCACGCCATCCGTAGTAGCGCAGTCTGCAGTGATCTGCAGATGCTTGTCCCCGTATGCCTCCTTAAGACGCGCCGGATCTCTGCTCGTCACGATCAGTTGCCAGCCCTCGGCCTCAAGATGCGCTGCCAGTGATTTCCCCAGCCCACCAGCCGCACCTGTGATTAAAGCGATTTTTTTCATGAGAGACTCTTTTCTTAGAATCGTTTTGTACTAGACAAATTGTTGACAGATGTCATTTTAAAGCATATTTTGTCGTTGTATACAAATTTGTCGTGGACAAAATGCCCCTAGCCAAACTTATCGTCAAACCCGTTCTTATTGCCGCCTTGCTCTCAGGTGCATTAGCCATTGCTGCCCCCAAAGCCAGAGGGAACGAGATGTCTACTAACAGCAAACAAACGTTGGCTGCCTCGCAATCGTGTCCAGATCTGCTTAAAGGCACCTACCCCAAGTTACAGGATGAGACGCCTCAGTCTCTATGCCAGTACGCAGGCAAGGTCGTCCTGGTGGTTAATACCGCGAGCTATTGTGGTTTTACCCGGCAATACGATGGTCTGGAACGTTTGTACGATCGGTACAGAGCACAGGGGCTCGTAGTTCTAGGGTTTCCATCCAACGACTTTGGCCAGCAGGAGCCCGATAGCAACAAGAAAATTGCAGACTTCTGCCATAACACCTACGGTATCAAGTTTCCGATGTTTGCCAAATCATCCGTCAGGGGCAGCAATGCCAACCCGCTCTTCAAACAGCTTGCCCAATTGACCGGCGATTCACCCAGCTGGAATTTTCACAAATACCTCATCAGCCGTGACGGCCGGCAGGTATTGAGCTTCGGTAGCCAGATAGCACCTGAGAGCAAAACAATGACCGAAGCCATAGAACAGATGCTCAAAAGCACACCTTAGCTTCAAAACACACCCCAACCCCCCGGGAGAAAACCATGAACGCACCAGATAAATCGCTACACGATATGTTGCTTCCAGATATTCAAGGCAAACCTGACCATCGAGAATTAGCCATCAATCAAGTCGGGGTTCGTGGTCTACGTTACCCAATTAGTTTAGTGGATGCTTCAGGAGAGGCTCACCCTACAGTGGCAACACTCACTATGACTGTCGGGCTACCACCTACGGTTAAGGGCACCCACATGTCCCGATTTGTAGAAATCATGGAAGCGCAGGACAAACCACTCACGCTGACCTGCATGAAATCCCTATTTAGCCGTATGCGCCAGCGTTTAGAAGCCACCAGCGGCCGAATTGAGTTTGAATTTCCCTATTTCATTCGCAAAGCGGCGCCCGTTTCCGGGGTGAGCAGTCTGATCGACATTGATGCCGGGATTATTGTGAGCGGCAACGTTCCCGGCCAAACTGAATTGACATTAAAAGTCGTTGTGCCTGTCACAAGCCTATGCCCTTGCTCAAAAGAGATCTCGGCATACGGCGCTCACAATCAACGATCGCACATTACGATTATTGCAACGCTAAAAGAAGGTGTTGCTTTCAATCTCGAAGATCTTGTTCGCATCGCCGAAGAAGAAGCATCGTGTGAGGTTTTCGGTCTATTGAAGCGGCCTGATGAAAAATGGGTGACCGAACGTGCTTACGACAACCCTAAGTTTGTAGAAGATCTGGTTCGCGATATCGCGCTCCGACTGAAACAAGAGTCGCGCATCACCCACTGGTCAATCAGTTCGGAAAACTTCGAATCCATTCACAACCATTCTGCCTACGCTCTGATTGAGGGTAGCAACTCCTGAAAGCAGGCATCCTATGCGACAAAAAATCGCAATCGTTGGCAGCGGTATATCCGGGCTAGGTTCTGCCTATCTGCTTAGTGAGCATCACGACGTTACCGTGTTCGAGGCAGATCACCGTCCCGGTGGCCACAGTCACACGGTGGATATCCAGATCGATGGGCATCGATTTGGTGTGGACACAGGCTTTCTGGTCTTTAACGAGCGCACCTATCCGTTGCTGTGTCGTTTATTTGGGCATTTGCAAACCCCCGTCGTTAAGAGCGAGATGTCATTTTCGGTCCAGATTGCCTCTCCCAGACTGGAATGGGCCGGAACGAATCTGGACACCGTATTTGCGCAACGCCGAAATATTCTAAAGCTTTCGTTCTGGAAGATGCTTTACGACATTCTGCGGTTCAACAAAAACGCGACGAGTGATCTTGATAACCCGGCCGAGGCAGACCAATCTCTGGGGGAGTATCTAGACAGGCACCATTACGGAGAGTCATTCCGTAACGACTATCTATTACCTATGGCAGCGGCGATCTGGTCCTGCCCTACGGAACAGATGCTGGCATACCCATTTCAGACTTTTGTAAGGTTTTGCCACAACCATGGCTTGCTTCAGATAGTGAACCGCCCAACCTGGATGACGGTAGCAGGTGGCTCGCAGCTCTATGTGTCTGCTTTGATTGAGGCAATACACAAGCGTGGCAGCGATATCCGTCTGGAATCCAATATTTATGCAATTCAAAGGCATGCGGACGGCGTGACCATACAGACTCAAAACGGCATCGAGCACTTCGATCAGATTCTACTGGCTTGTCACAGCGATCAAGCCCTGAAGCTGTTAGGGAGTGACGCCACAGCAGAGGAGAAATCCCTACTGAGTGCCATCCGCTACCAACCCAACCGTGCGGTTCTTCATACGGATCCTGAATTATTGCCGAGTAACACTAAGGCTTGGGCTGCTTGGAATTATTCGTCACCAGGCAAACTTTCACAGAACCTCGGCCAATCGCCGGTCAGCGTTTCATATCTGTTGAACAAACTGCAACCACTACCAACTGAGACACCGGTTATCGTAACGCTCAACCCGTGGCATGAACCTGATGCTGCTAAAACCATTAGGCAGATTCACTACGCACACCCAGTGTTCGATGGTCCGGCAATCAACGCCCAGGCAGCCATAAAAAAGATCTCGGGGCAGAATCGCACGTTATACGCCGGTGCATGGCTGGGGTATGGTTTTCATGAGGATGGCTTTGCCTCTGCAGTGCGCGCTGCTTCGCAACTTGCACCGCTACCTGACTGGTTGCTGGGTGAACAACCCTGTCTTAATGAAATCCCGTTAAATGCACCCACCCCGGTGCTTGCAAACTCATGAGCACTGTCCTCAGAGACTGGCTTAAACCAACCCTATGCATCGGGGAGGTAATGCATGCACGCACACGCCCCAAGCGCAATATATTCCACTACCCGATCTTTTACCTGCGCTTGCCTTTAAGCCGGCTAAACACATTAAAGATCGGCGGTTTGGCGATCAACAAACGTGGGATATGTCAGATCCTCAACCGCGATCACGGACCGCAAGATGGCAGCGACCTTTTAGTTTGGGCGCACAGCATTCTTAATCAACATGGTTTAAGCGACATCACTGAGGGCGGCGAAATTATGCTGCAAACCATGCCACGGCTCTTCGGGTATCAATTCAACCCAGTGAGCTTTTACTTCTGTCATGATCGCGACGCAGCATTACGTGCAGTGATCTGCGAAGTCAGCAACACCTTTGGCGAGCGTCATAACTATCTGGTAGCACATGCGGATCATCGCCCTATTAAAGCGCATGACATCCTCTATGCGCAAAAAGTGTTTCACGTGTCGCCCTTCTTTCCACTAGGGGGAAACTACGAATTCCGGTTCGGCGGCACACCTGATGCCCCAGTAGCCATGATCAACTATACGGCTCAATCAACTGATGATGCCCAATCCGGGGATGGTCAATACGGACTAAGAACCTGGTTGCGCGGCCGCACCCAACCACTCAATGCCGCCGCAGTTTATGGGGCATTGTCTCGATTCCCGTTGTTAACTTTCGGTGTTATTGCCCGTATTCACTGGCAGGCACTGCGCCTATGGTTACTTAAAGTCAGCTTTTTCTCCAAACCGTCGCTGCCGCTCAAGGAGACATCCACATGAACTCTCGAACTGACACCTTAAACGCTGACCCCATCGCGGAATCGCTTTATCCGGGGATCTCAATTCAAGAGCGTCATGAAATTTCTTCTGCCGCGCGTACCGTTTTAAGCCTGTTCGAAAGGATTTCACACGGCGCATTACGCATGACGCTGCCTAACGGATCTGTTCATCATTGTGGCGACAGCAATAATGGACCAGTGATCGATATGGTCGTTCACCAGTGGTCGGTATTCGATGACATCATCGACCGAGGCGATATTGGTGCAGCAGAAGCCTACATAGATGGGCAGTGGGGTACAGACTCCCTTACTGCGTTATTAACCTTGATAGGCCGCAACCGTGACACGCTTAAACGGGCGATCCACGGTAAACGCTGGCAACTCGTTAGCGCCTGGATACGTCATCGTCTTCGCGCAAATACCAAGCGGGGCAGCAAGCGCAACATTATGGCGCACTACGATCTTGGTAACGATTTCTATAAGCTTTGGCTTGATGAAACGATGACCTACTCGAGCGCCCTATTTAAAGAGCATACGCACCCGGATCAGGCGTCTTGGGTTGATCTACCAGACGCCCAGCGCGCTAAAAACGGACGGATGCTGGATGCACTGAACGTTAAGCCAAATGATCGGATTCTAGAGATTGGCTGTGGCTGGGGGGGATTTGCTGAAGAGGCCGTTAAACGAGGGTCACACGTAACCGGCCTTACCTTATCGCCGTCACAACAAGCATTCGCTCAAGATAGGGCTGTTGCCGGCGGCTGGGAAAACCAGGCGGATTTTCTCCTGACGGACTACCGGGACATGCAGGGTCAGTTTGATCACATCGTTTCGGTAGAGATGTTCGAAGCTGTCGGGGAACGTTGGTGGCCGACCTATTTCAAGACAATAAAGCGTCTCCTTAAGCCGGGCGGAAAAGCACTCATACAGGTCATTTCTATTGATGATGGGTTATTCAAAGACTATAGACGTAGCACAGACTTCATACAGCGCCATGTCTTTCCCGGTGGCATGTTGCCTGCCCCCAGCGTCTTTCGTGAGCAGGCACAGCGTGCCGACCTTAAGGTCACTGATGAATTAGCCTTTGGCGCGCACTATGCCCGCACGCTGGGTCTATGGCATGAAACATTCTGTGATCGATTGCCTGAAGTAAAAGCACAAAAGTTTGACGATCGGTTCATTCGCTTATGGCGATTCTATCTGTCTTACTGCGAAGCAGGATTTAGATCAGGTTCTATCGACGTCCATCAATTCACGTTACAAGCCTGAGGAGAAGACCATGTCTTATCTGACCCGCTTAATACGTAAACCCCTATTGGCCATCTGCACCCTATTGGGACTCAGTGCTTGCGGTGGAGTCGAGGTATCCCATTACGCGCAACAACAACCCACTCTCGATCTACAACGCTACTTCAATGGCACCATCGATGCCTACGGGATGTTTCAGAAACCTTCCGGGGAGGTTATCAAACGTTTTCATGTGGTCATAGATGCCCATTGGCAGGGCAACGTTGGCACACTCGATGAACGCTTTACCTATAGCGATGGCACAACACAGCAACGCGTCTGGACCATAACCAAAACAGCACAAGACACCTATAGCGGCACGGCAGCCGACGTTGTTGGCGAGGCTATTGGTCAAAGCGCTGGCAATGCACTTCGCTGGCGCTACGTACTGGCGCTTCCCGTCGATGACAAGGTGTATCACGTCAATTTCGATGACTGGATGTTCCTGATGGATGATCGTGTGATGTTAAACCGATCTTCGATGTCGAAATGGGGCTTCGGTCTGGGCGAAGTGACACTCACGTTTGTTAAACGCTGAGATGGGCGTGATGCGCTTCTCTATCAATCAACCCATCCGAACCGCCGATTGGTCTGGGCTTCGGGTATGGGTCATTGGCGCCTCAACAGGCATTGGCGCTGCACTGGCGGAGCAACTGGCAGCGCTTGGCGCAAGAGTCGCGATCTCAGGACGTAACCGAGAAAACCTCGACCTTGTTGCTACAAAATGCCATCAGGTTAATCCTGGCAGCAGCCTGCTTGTACTTCCCTTTGATGCTTGCGATAACAGCGCAACCAACCTGGCTGTTTCTGAAGTGAATAACAACTGGCACGGGGTTGATCTTGTGATCTATAACGCCGGCACCTACGAAGCCACTCGCGTTGATACTCTGTCACCAGAATCAGCAGAGCAATCTTTGCGTGTCAATCTGCTCGCACCGATCTCGATAACAGCCGCGATCCTGCCGTTGCTCCTGCAAACCCCAGAGACTAGCAAACCCCGTGGGTTTGCTTATGTGGCCAGCGTTGCTGGTTATCGCGGACTCCCACGCGCCCTCACCTACGGCCCAGGCAAAGCTGGCCTAATCAGTTTTGCCGAATCTCTCTGGGGAG
>CAZGHR010000019.1:0-20100 GCA_964525545.1 uncultured Dechloromonas sp. | reverse complement strand
CGGCGTATCGACCTTTGATCCCTGCATCAGGCTGATATCTGCTGCAAAGCTTCCAGTGGTGTTAACCCGGGCTCGCCGAGTGTGGCCATAAACTGCTCGGCCTGCGCCTTACCTTCAGCAATTAGCCCGTCGATCAACTGCGGGCTGCGAGAAAGCTTGCTCGAATAATCCAGTGTTCGCTGAATGCCCTCTGAAATCTTGATAAAGCGAATACGCAATTGATGCGCATGTGAAAAACCCATCGCATCTAGAAACTCTGGCTTCACGCCGCCATTGTTTACCATGATCCATTGCATGGCGACTTTTTCAATATCCTGAACCAAGGAGATATTGCTCGTCATCTGGGTACGACGTTCAAGAATCTCGTCCGGTGATGTCGGCACCTTGTGGTATTCCAGCGGATCAATCATCACAATCCAGATCTCTTCGGGCATACGACCATTGCCCATACGTATCGGTCTAATTAATGGGCTTAACGGCGGGTTCGAAGAGAACAAACCGTCCCAGTAATAGTCTTCACCAATCTGCATGGCCGGAAACAGGCTCGGAATTGCCGCAGAGGCCATAATGGATTCTGGGGTGATGGCATCTTCACGCGAGTTGAAGATTTTCATCTTGCCCTTGAGCACATCAGCCGCGCCCATCAGCAAAGTCGTACTGTCAGGCGTATTGAGTCTGGCAGCGGCTTTGAAATCAATATGAGATTCGATCAGCCCTTTGAAATCCGTGTAATTTGTCCGGGGCAAGAGATAGCCCATCGCCTTTTGTAGCATCTGACTAAACTGCGACGACGGACTGCTTTCCAGCTTGGGTAAATAACCAGCACCCGAAGCACGCAACATCTGGGTGGCAATCATATCGACCAACTGCTCCATCGGCTCGGAAGCCTTCAGCTCATCCCAGAAGTCGGCGATACGCTGTTCTACAGGAGTTTTGTCACCGGCTGCATTCTGCAACAGACCATACCAGGCCAACGCCGCATTCAGCGCCCCACCCGAGGTACCCGTCAAAGCAAGAATGTCGTGAGAGTTCTGTACACCGGCGGCAAATAAACCCTGAAGAACCCCCGAGGTAAATGCCGTCTGACTACCACCGCCCTGACAGGCAATGGCAATTTTTTTACGCGTCATAGATTGATTCAATGGTTATTTAATAGCACACGCTGTCTGCATAATCTTGGCATCCAGCGAATTTCTTTCCGGGGCAATCATCGGGGCTTCGGTAACGGTTGGGTTGTAGCTGTAAACCACCTTGCCAGAACCATCCATCAGTGACACACCGGTCAAGGCCTGGGTCTTGGCTTTGCAGTCTGCCAGGAAGGTGTTGGTGGCTTTGGTGTATTCCGCACCATTCGGTGCTTTCATTTTGCTGGTGTAAACCGTCTGAACGCTAAACGCTGTTTTACCGTTGGATTGCACCAGGCTATCGGTATCGAGTGCGTAACTCGCATTTTGTTCCACCGTGATGGCGCGCAGTGTTTCAGCGTGGGCAACACCAGTTGCTGCAATCAGCAAGCCAAGGATTGCGATCGAGGTCGTTTTCTTCATGGTGATAATCCTCTGCGGTTAATAGCATGAATCTTACAGAAATAGGGCGCAAAAAACCCGCCGGTCTTGCGAGCGGCGGGTTCTTCTTATTGCTAGATCAACTTAGACGTTGACGGTATCTGCCACGTCCTTGAACTCTTTGATCTGATCAAAGTTCATGTAGCGGTAGATAGAGTCTGCGTTCTTGCTGATGACGCCCTGGTGTTCCATGTACTCAGCCGGGGTTGGAATCTTGCCCAGCAGAGCACAAACAGAAGCCAGTTCAGCCGAACCCAGATACACGCGGGTGTCGATACCCAGACGGTTCGGGAAGTTACGGGTCGAGGTCGACATCGCGGTCGAGCCCTTGCGGATCTGTGCCTGGTTACCCATACACAGCGAGCAGCCTGGCATTTCCATACGGGCGCCGGTGCGACCCAGAACGCCGTAGTGGCCTTCTTCGGTCAGTACGTGCTGATCCATCTTGGTTGGCGGAGCGATCCACAGGCGAACCGGGATATCGCTCTTACCTTCCAGCAGCTTGGAGGCAGCACGGAAGTGACCAATGTTTGTCATACACGAACCAACGAATACTTCGTCGATCTTGTCGCCAGCAACTTCCGACAGCAGCTTCACATCATCCGGGTCGTTCGGGCAGGCCACGATCGGTTCTTTGATCTGATCCATGTCGATTTCGATCACGGCGGCGTATTCTGCATCGGCATCGCCCTTCAGCAGCTTAGGATCGGCAATCCAGGCTTCCATGGCCTTGATACGACGCTCCAGCGTACGCTTGTCCTGGTAACCATTAGCGATCATCCACTTCATCAGCGTGATGTTCGAGGTCAGGTATTCGGCGATTGGCTCTGGGTTCAACTGGATAGCACAGGCAGCAGCCGAACGCTCAGCAGCAGCATCCGACAGTTCAAACGCTTGTTCAACCTTCAGATCTGGCAGACCTTCGATTTCGAGGATACGGCCAGAGAACACGTTCTTCTTGCCCTTCTTCTCAACCGTCAGCAGGCCTTGCTTGATAGCAGCCAGCGGAATGGCGTTAACCATGTCACGCAGGGTGATGCCAGGCTGCAGTTTGCCCTTGAAGCGGACCAGAACCGATTCCGGCATATCCAGTGGCATAACGCCCGTAGCAGCGGCGAAGGCAACCAGGCCAGAACCGGCCGGGAACGAAATACCAATCGGGAAACGGGTGTGCGAGTCACCACCGGTACCCACGGTATCCGGCAGCAGCAGGCGGTTCAGCCATGAGTGGATCACACCGTCACCCGGACGCAGCGCAACACCACCACGGGTTTCGATGAAGTTTGGCAGCTCGTGGTGCATCTTCACGTCCACTGGCTTCGGATAAGCCGCGGTGTGACAGAACGATTGCATGACCATATCAGCCGAGAAGCCCAGACAGGCCAGATCCTTCAGCTCATCACGGGTCATTGGGCCGGTGGTATCTTGCGAACCCACGGTGGTCATCTTCGGCTCACAGTAAGTGCCCGGACGGATGCCCTTGCCTTCTGGCAGACCACAGGCACGACCGACCATCTTCTGGGCCAGCGAGAAACCCTTGCCTGAATCAGCTGGGTCTTGTGGCAGACGGAACAGCGTCGATGGTGGCAGACCCAGTGCTTCACGTGCCTTAGTCGTCAGACCGCGACCAATGATCAGTGGAATACGACCACCGGCACGAACTTCGTCCAGAATCACTGGCGTTTTGAGTTGCGATTCGGCGATGACTTGTCCGTTCTTCAGCGCGGTAACTTTTGCAGTCGCCTGGTCAACCTTCAGCTCGATCTCGTCGCCCATGTCCATTTGACCGGCATCGATTTCGATGGGCAGTGCGCCGGCATCTTCCATGGTGTTAAAGAAGATCGGGGCGATCTTCGAACCCAGACAGACGCCACCGAAACGCTTGTTCGGCACGAAAGGAATGTCTTCACCGGTAAACCACAGCACCGAGTTGGTAGCCGATTTACGCGACGAACCGGTACCGACCACGTCACCGACGTAGGCGATCTGGTTGCCCTTCTTGGCCAGCGCTTCGAGTTGTTTGATCGGACCACGTGTACCTGGCTCATCAGCATCGATACCAGGACGTGGGTTCTTCAGCATGGCCAGAGCGTGCAGCGGAATATCCGGACGCGACCAGGCATCAGGAGCTGGCGACAGATCATCGGTATTAGTTTCGCCGGTAACCTTGAGCACGGTCAGCTTCTGCGAAGCAGGCACTTCAGGACGCGATGTGAACCACTCGCCATCAGCCCAGGATTGCAGAACGCCCTTGGCGTTGGCATTGCCCTTGTCGGCCAGTTCTTTCACGTCGTGGAAGAAATCGAATACCAGCAGGGTCTTTTTGAGGCCTTCAGCCGCAGCGGCGCCACATTCGGAATCGCCCAGCAGATCAATCAGTGGCTTAACGTTGTAACCGCCGAGCATGGTGCCCAGCAGTTCGGTAGCGCGTACACGCGAGATCAGCGCGCACTTCACTTCGCCCTTGGCAACAGCGGCTAGGAAACCCGCCTTAACGCGTGCGGCATCATCCACACCGGCAGGTACACGGTAGGTGATCAGCTCAACCAGGAAATCTTCTTCACCTTTAGGTGGATTCTTCAGCAGTTCGACCAGGTCTGCGGTCTGCTGGGCATTCAGCGGCAGCGGGGGAATCCCCAGGGCGGCGCGCTCGGCAACATGGCTCCGGTAAGCTTCTAACACGGCGGTTTCCTTTCAAAAAACGGAGGAACGACAATTTGAGGCAAATTATCGGGAAATAACTGCGTAAACCGAATTTGTAACACAAGCCGAAGCCATAAGCGAGAGGGAAATGGGAGAAATTGGCAAACTCTTATAAAAGAGTTGAAAACTGCCCAAAAAATGGGGCAAACCCTCAACGACAACAAAGGGTTGCCCTGGACAGAACTTTGGGTTAGAGTGAACCTCATGCAAAAGGTGAAAACCCCTCGCAAGGCGACTCTAAGTGCTGGCGCAAGCCGCATGACGCGCAAAGCTCTGGTGCAGGCCATTACGGCTATCACCATTACAAGTGCGCTGGTTCCGGTGTCTACGGCTGTTCGTGCCGATGAACTGGAAAAGCCGGGTCTCCTTCATCGATACACCGTAAACATCCAGGATCTGGTGATTAAAGGTCTGGAGTTCGTGGGTGTCCCTTATCGTCGTGGCGGTAATACGGTGGAGTCCGGTCTGGACTGCAGCGGTTTTACGCGCCTCGTATTCCTGGATTCGAACGGTATCGACCTGCCGCGTACGGCCGCTGAACAAGCGCACGTGGGCACGCAAGTCAGCGCAGACGAACTGAAGCCGGGTGACCTGGTGTTCTTTAACACCATGCGTCGCGCCTATTCTCATGTCGGCATTTACCTGGGTAATAACCAGTTTGTGCATGCCCCAAAGCCGGGCGCCGAGATTCGCGTAGAAAACATGCAGCAGTCTTACTGGGTCAGCAAATACAACGGTGCCCGCCGTCTGGATGGTGTAACTGCAGCGCCAAGCAAGGCTCTCTCGTTCTAAACGATTGCCCTGCCCTCCAAAAGCGCCGCACCTGCGGCGTTTTTTATTTCCGGCATTTTGTTTAAGCTAGCGGTATGTCGAACATTCACGAAGGCGGCCTACCCGACGCGCTGCTCCAGTTTTACACCACTGCACCCTACCCGTGCAGCTATCTGGCCGACCGTCAGGCACGATCCCAGGTGGCTATACCGCCAGAACACATAGATGGTGTTGTTTACAGCACCCTGATACAACGGGGCTTCCGTCGTAGTGGGCAATACACCTATAGGCCGCGTTGCGATGGTTGTGCCCGCTGCGTGCCTGTTCGGGTGCGCGCCCTCGACTTTGTGCCCGATCGCACCCAGCGCAAACTCGTTAATCGCATGAACAAGCCGGGTTATATGCAGGTGCGCGAATGCCCACTTGAATTTTGTGACGAACACTACGCGCTGTACCGCGCTTACCAGCAGCATCGTCACCCTAAAGGCGGTATGGATGAAGACGATGCTGACCAATACACCCAGTTTTTACTGAATAGCGGTGTCGACACACGCCTGATCGAGTTCCGTATTGAAGGCCGCCTAGTCATGCTGAGCGTGATGGATGTGCTGCCCGATGGGCTCTCTGCCGTCTACACCTTCTACGACCCGAGCGATGCCAAGGCCAGCTACGGCACTTACGCCGTACTCTGGCAAATCATTCAGTGCCAGTACAACAACCTGCCCTATCTCTACCTCGGTTACTGGATCGCCGAGAGTGAAAAAATGGCCTACAAATCCCGCTACCAACCGATGGACATGCTGGACGATGGCCGCTGGATTAAAATGCCGGCTTGATTGCAAAGAACCCCGATATGAACGCCTATTCTTTTTTACGCCCGATCCTTTTTAGCCTTTCCCCGGAAACCGCGCACAATCTCAGCCTGAAAGGCCTGGATCAGGCGGCGAAACTTAGTTTGTTACGCCAAACGCTACCGTCGGACCCGGTTACGGTAATGGGGATTCAATTCCCTAATCGTGTGGGCTTGGCGGCTGGCCTTGATAAAGATGGCGCGCATATAGATGGCCTCGCAACCATGGGCTTTGGTTTTATCGAAATCGGCACCGTTACGCCCAAGCCACAACCGGGTAACCCACAGCCACGTCTGTTCCGCCTGCCTGCCCACGGTGCGCTGATTAACCGCTTCGGCTTTAACAATAAGGGCGTTGATAACCTGGTCAACAATGTCAAAGCCAGCCAGTTCGTCAAAAACGGCGGCATCATCGGCATCAATATTGGCAAGAACGCGAGTACGCCGATTGATCGTGCCAATGACGATTATCTGATCGCCCTGGATGCGGCCTACGCACATGCGCACTATGTCACGATCAATATCTCCAGCCCTAATACCCAGAACCTACGCTCGCTGCAACAGGACGATGCACTGGAAGCGCTGCTGGCAGGCTTGAAAGATCGTCAGCAGCGTCTGGCTGACCAACACGGCAAATACGTGCCGCTGGCATTGAAAATTGCGCCGGACCTCGACGACCTGCAGATTGATGCTATAGCCGCCGCCGTTCGCCGTCACCATTTCGATGCGGTGATTGCGACCAACACCACGCTGGAACGTGCTGCCGTAATGGGTGACCCAAACGCGGGTGAAACCGGTGGATTATCGGGCAAGCCCGTCTTTGAAAAGTCGACTGCAGTGCTTGCCGCGCTACGTAACAAACTGGCCGGCGAGCTGCCACTGATCGGTGTGGGTGGCATTGCCTCAGGCGACGATGCCATCGCTAAACGTGACGCCGGTGCAGACCTGGTTCAGATTTACACAGGCCTCATTTACCAAGGGCCGCAGTTGATTAAAGACGTGGGTGATGCCCTCGCACGCTACACGCGCCAAAATCACCGCCCCAACGTTTAAACACAGGGTGTATGCCTTAAGACCGCAGTTCGCCTGCGGTCTTAAGTTAATAAAAGCATAAACATATAGCGAATGCGTGTTGCGCCACACCATCGACGGGCGGATAATGCTCGAGTAATCGCGATTTTTGCGAGCTATTCTGGCAACTCACTTGCCGACTTAACGTCTTTCTGTCGATGACCGAATATATTTTCGTGGTAATTGGTGCTGTTCTCGTGAACAACGTCGTTCTGGTCCGGATTCTTGGCCTGTGCCCCTTTATGGGCGTGTCCAAAAAACTGGCCACGGCCTATGGCATGGGCGCTGCCACCACCTTCGTGCTAACGCTCGGTACCGGTGCCAGCTACATAATCGATCACTACCTATTAATTCCATTCGGTCTGGAGTATCTGCGCATCATTTCGTTTATCGTAACGATTGCCGCACTAGTACAACTTACTGAACTAGTCATACAGAAAACCAGCCCGACCCTGCACCAGGTGCTAGGTATTTACCTGCCCCTGATCACCACCAACTGTGCTGTTCTGGGTGTGCCGCTACTTAACATTTCCCAGAACAACGATTTCATCGCATCCATTCTATTTGGTGCTGGTAGCTCCATTGGTTTCTCGCTTGCACTGATTCTGTTTGCCGGTATTCGGGAACGCATTGAAGGCGCTGACGTGCCGCAGCACTTTCGTGGCACCGCCATCGGCCTGATCACTGGCGGACTGATGAGCCTAGCCTTTATGGGCTTTGCCGGCCTTGATCGCATCCGGTAATCAACATGAGCGATAGCTTCCTCTACGCAATTGCGGTCATGGCACTCGGCGCCGTACTGCTCGGCGCCATGCTGGGTTTTGCTGCGGTTAAGTTCAAAGTTGAAGGCGACCCGCTGGTTGAAAAGATCAACAGCATTCTGCCGCAAACGCAGTGTGGCCAATGTGGTTTTCCCGGCTGCAAACCTTATGCTGAAGCCATTGCAAACGGTGCGGCCGAAATCAATCAGTGCCCCCCCGGTGGCGATGAAAACATTCACAAGCTCGCCGAGTTACTAGGTAAAGAATACAAACCGCTCTCTGAAGAACACGGTGTAGAAAAGCCGAAAGCCGTAGCGCTGATTGATGAAAAAACCTGTATCGGTTGCACCCTGTGCATCCAGGCTTGCCCAGTCGATGCGATTGTCGGCGCTGCCAAGCAGATGCACACCATCGTGACTGATTTGTGTACCGGTTGCGAACTTTGCATTCCACCCTGCCCGGTCGAGTGCATCTCCATGGAAACAGTAGAAACGACACTGGATACGTGGAAATGGGTAAAACCCAACACGCAACCACGCGTGATTCCAATTATTCCTGTTGCCACCGGCATGGGTCAGGCTGCCTGATATGAAGCTCTTCTCCTTCAAAGGGGGCGTTAAGCCGAATCCGAACAAGTCGCTATCGACCACGCTGCCGATTGCACAGGCACCGCTGGTCAAACGTTATATCGTGCCGCTGCATCAGAGCGTTGGTGGCACACCACGCCCGATGGTTAAGGCCGGTGACTATGTACTGAAAGGCCAACGCATTGGCGAAGCCGATGGCTGGGTCTCGGCAGCAGTACATGCACCGACCTCTGGCACAGTGGTTGATGTCGGCCCGCACGTCATGCCGCACCCGTCTGGTTTGCCGACCGACTGCGTGGTTATCGAAGCCGATGGTCAGGATAAATGGATTGAACGCACGCCGTTTGATCTGAAGAATGCTTCGGAAGATGCCGTACGCGAATACCTGCGCGACATGGGCATTGTGGGTATGGGTGGTGCGGTTTTTCCGAGCCACGTAAAGCTGAGCGTACCGCGCGGCAAACAGCTTGAAGAACTGATCATCAATGGTGCCGAGTGCGAACCCTTTATTACCTGCGATGATCGCCTCATGCGCGAGCAAGCAGCTGAAGTTGTTCAGGGAAGCGCCCTCTTTGGCAAATTGATTGGTGCCAAGCGTGTACTGATCGGCGTTGAAGACAACAAGCCCGAAGCCATTGAAGCACTCAAGGCGGCGCAGGTTGCCCTTGATGCGCCCGTTGAAGTCATCACCGTGCCAACGATTTATCCGACGGGTGGCGCCAAAGAACTGATCCGCGTCTTGACTGGTAAAGAGGTGCCTGGCAGCAAACGCTCCACAGATTTTGCCGTGCAGGTATTTAATGTCGCCACGGTGCAATCCGCCTGGCGCGCCATTCAATATGGCGAACCACTCATTTCGCGCATTGTTACGCTGAGCGGCAATGTGGGTGAAGCACGCAACTGGTCTGTACCGATTGGTATGCCTATTGGTGAATTGATTGCCCTAGCCACCCCCCTGCCCGACACTGACGGCATTGTTATGGGTGGCCCAATGATGGGCTTCCGCGTTCCAACGGCCGATGCGCCAGTGATCAAGGCCACCAACTGTTTGCTCGCGCATTCAGTCAAACTGTTTCCACCAAAGCCGGCTGAACAACAGTGCATTCGCTGCGGCAGTTGTGCTCAGGCCTGCCCGCAGGAATTACAACCTTTCGAGCTGTACTGGTGGTCGCGCGCCAGCAAATTCGACAAGCTCGAGAAGTACAAACTCTTCGACTGCATCGAATGCGGTTGCTGCGATTATGTCTGCCCGAGCCACATTCCGCTGGTGAACTACTTCCGTTTCGCCAAGAGCGAAATTCAGGCCGAGGCTCGTTCGCACAAGGCCGCTGACAGCGCCCGCAAGCGTTTTGAATTCCGCGAAGAACGTGCCGAGCGCGAAAAGCGTGAGAAAGCAGAACGTCTGGCCAAAGCCAATGCGGCCCGTCAGGCTGCCGGTGCAACGCTCACAGATGGTGTGCCTGCTGCCACAGCAACACCTGAGGCAGCGGCGATGCCGGCCAACGACCACGAACAAGCCACGACGCCCGTGGCACTTGATACGCATCCGGTACTGGATGCGGCAACCAAACAGGCAGCCATTGCTGCGGCTGTTGAGCAGGCGCGCGCCCGCCGCGACAACCATAACAAACACTGACTCGGAAACCCGCCGTGCCCTTCAAGACACCGAACGTTCTTACGCAATCGCCTTACCTGGTCTCCCCAGTGAGCGTTAGCCGCATCATGCTCAAGGTGCTGGTTGCCCTCATTCCGGGGATCATCATTTACGTGGCGCTCTTTGGTGTTGGCATCATAGTGCAACTGCTTCTGGCGACGACCACGGCGCTGGTGGCAGAAGCGGCCTTTCTGAAGATTCGTCACAAGCCGGTTGCCCCGGCGTTGGCCGATCTATCGGCTGTTGTAACGGCCTGGCTGATTGCGCTATCGTTTCCTCCGGTCGGCCCCTGGTGGCTAGTAGTCGTGGGCACCCTCTTTGCCATCGTCGTTGTTAAGCAACTCTACGGCGGCCTGGGTCAGAATCCGTTCAACCCAGCTATGGTGGCTTATGCCATCTGCATCGTCTCCTTCCCTGCCGTGATGTCGCAGTGGCCGGTTACTTTAGCTAATGGCGGCTTATCTGCTCTGGATCAGATCAGCACCATCTTTAATCATCTACCAAATGTTGATGCCTGGGCGGGCGCTACACCGTTAGACCATCTGAAGACAACCTTGCGCCTTTCCATGAGCAACGACACGATCACCGTGCAGAGCATTGCTGAGAACCAGAAGATCTACGGTATCGGCGCCGGCCAGGGATGGGAATGGGTGACGCTGGCCTGGCTCATTGGTGGTCTTTGGCTCTGGCAACAACGCATTATCACCTGGCATATTCCGGTGGCTTTTATTGCCGCGATAGGTGGTCTTGCACTCCTCTTCTGGGGAATTGATCCCAAGCACTACGCCAGCCCCGTCTTCCATATCTTTGGTGGAGCTACCCTACTTGGCGCATTTTTCATTGCTACCGATCCGGTATCAGGTGCTACCACGCCACGCGGCAAACTAATTTTTGCAGCGGGCGCCGGCATCATCGCCTACCTGATTCGCGTCTTCGGCACTTTCCCGGATGGCATCGCCTTCGGTGTGCTCCTCATGAATATCTGTGTTCCGCTGATTGATATGTACACGCAACCAGCCATCTTTGGCGAGAAATCCAAAAAGGACGTCTCATGAGCACGCCCGAAGAAAAACGGATTTTCCGCGTTTCGGTTGAAACATCGCTTACCCTACTCGCTTTTGTCGTTTTCTTTACAGCATTGCTGGCCTGGTCCTATCTGTTTACCAAACCTACGATCGAAGCCTCAGCAAAAGAAGAACGTCTGGTATTTTTTGATCAGGTCCTACCGCGCGATCTGTATAACAACGATCCGATTGCCGACACGTTGAAATTACCCCCAGAGCCAGCACTGGGACAACGCTTTCCGAGCCAGGTCTATCGTGCCCGATTCAATGGCAAACCAGCCGGCCTGATCCTTGAAGCGATTGCCCCAGACGGCTACAGCGGCGATATCAAAATGCTGATCGGCCTGGATGCTAAGGGCAACCTGCTCAGCGTTCGCGTGACCGAACACAAGGAAACCCCGGGCCTGGGTGATTACATTGACCCCAAGAAAGATCGTAATAAAATCCACCCCTGGATTAACCAGTTTGATAACTTGCCCGCGCTATCTGATGTGCAATGGCACGTTAAAAAGGATGGCGGTCAGTTTGATTCTGTCGCAGGTGCCACGGTAACGCCGCGGGCCGTTGTGAAGGCCGTTCATAAAGCCGTGCAATTTGCCCAGGCAAACCTGACGATGCTGTTTGCCAAAACAAACCCCGATACGTCGAACTAATCAGAGAACGACATGCTGCCCGACTTCAAAGAACTACGTGACGTTACTGCCAACGGCATCTGGAAACAGAACAGCACTCTCGTCCAGATTCTGGGCATGTGCCCGGTTCTCGCCATTACCACCACAATGGTCAATGGCGCCATGATCTCCTTCGCGACCCTGCTGGTCATGGCTTCCGGTAACTTTATCGTTGCCCTGCTACGCAATTACATTCCGTACGAAATCCGTATTCCGGTCTTTATTCTGATCGCTGCGGCCATGGTGACGCTGATTGATCTGATGATGAATGCCTATCTGCACGAAATGTATCTGGTGCTCGGCATCTTTATTCCGCTGATCATTACCAACTGTTTGGTGCTTGCGCGCATTGAGGCTTTTGCTGCTAAACATAATCCGATCTCCTCGGCCTGGGATGGCGCCATGATGGGCGTGGGCATGGTCTGGACGCTCTCACTACTCGGCGCTATTCGTGAATTCATTGGTACCGGTGCCATTCTGGGCGGCATTGATCTGGTGATTCCTTCTTTCCAGCCGATCCAGATTCTGCCGGAAAACTACCCTGGCTTATTGTGGGCAATTCTGCCACCGGGCGCGTTTACCGTGCTGGGTTGTCTGGTTGCCTGGCGCAACTGGTATATGGCCCGACAGGCTGCCCGAAATCACAAGCCGGTACCGCAACCGGTAGCTGGCGGTTGTCACTAAGCCTGATCAAAGCCCTTTTGCATGAACAAAGAACAGCGGGTCGAATTCTTTCGCCGGCTGCAGGCTGCTAACCCGCACCCCACCACCGAGCTTGAATATGGCTCGACTTTCCAGTTACTAATTGCCGTAATTCTGTCGGCACAAGCCACCGACAAAGGTGTGAACCTGGCAACACGCCAGCTGTTTATTGATGCCCCGGATGCAGCCAGTATGGGCGCACTCGAAGTAGCCGGACTGGTACCCTACGTTAAAACAATTGGCCTGTACCCGACCAAGGCTAAGAACATCATTGCCACCTGCAAAATCCTCTGTGAGCTTTATGGTGGCGAAGTGCCGGAAGATCGCGCCGCGCTCGAGGCCTTGCCCGGCGTCGGCCGCAAAACCGCCAACGTGGTGCTGAATACCGCATTCGGCCACCCGACCATGGCCGTAGACACGCATATCTTCCGTGTCTCTAATCGTACCGGTCTGGCACGGGGTAAAACGCCGCTGGCCGTAGAACAAAAGCTGCTCAAAAATGTGCCAAAGGAGTTTTTGCTTGATGCGCACCACTGGCTCATTCTTCTGGGCCGCTATATTTGCAAAGCCCGCAAACCTGAATGCGAAATCTGCCCGGTGATCGACCTGTGCCGTGCACCCGAGGCCAAAGCAGCACGTAAACTGATCAACCCTAATCAATAACTCACCCTCATGATCTTCACCCCGACCAAAGACCAGGTGCGCCAATTCTTTTGCGAATCACGTCGTAAGCAGCGCGAGAACTTGCCGCTGGACGGCGCTGAAATCATCGCGGCTGATGTAATTGCCATGCACCCCGAATATCATGCGCTTCTTGACGACCCGGAAGCGGCTATTGCTGGCGAATGGACACCAGAACAAGGGACCATGAACCCGATTCTGCATCTGTCGCTACACATGGCGTTGTTTGAACAGATCTCGGTGGACTCTCCCCCCGGTGTGCGCACCATCTTTGAACAACAAGCCGCAAAACTCGGTGATGCCCATGAAGCGCTGCACCGTCTGCTTGAGTGCCTGGGTGAAACGGTGTGGCATGCACAGCAGCCGGGGGGTATCTTTGATACTGAAGCCTACCTGGAGCGCCTACGGAAGCTTTAATAAAAACGGCCCGCCTGAGCGAGCCGTTTTACTGTAACCGGTAAAACCGATTACATGTGGATACCGCCGTTCAGCGAGAAGTCCGCACCGGTAGAGAAGCTACCATCCGGACCGGCCAGCCACGAAACGATCGAAGCGATTTCTTCCGGGGTACCCAGGCGCTTCACCGGCACGCCGGCAATGATCTTTTCCAGCACATCTTCACGAATGGCTTTGACCATATCGGTACCGATGTAGCCTGGCGATACGGTATTCACCGTTACACCTTTGCTGGCAACTTCCTGTGCCAACGCCATGGTGAAACCATGCATACCGGCCTTGGCGGTCGAGTAGTTGACCTGACCCATCTGACCCTTCTGACCATTCACCGACGAAATGTTGATGATGCGGCCCCAGGTGCGATCGATCATGCCATCAACCACTTGCTTGGTAACGTTGAACATCGAGTTCAGATTGGTGTCGATCACCGCGTCCCATGCTTCACGGGTCATCTTGCGGAACATGCCGTCACGGGTAATGCCGGCGTTATTAACCAGAACGTCGATCTCGCCGACTTCTTTTTTCACTTTTTCGAAAGCGGCGACCGTGCTATCCCAATCGGCCACATTACCTTCTGAGGCAACGAAGTCATAACCCAGCGCTTTTTGTTCTGCCAGCCACTTGTCTTTGCGTGGCGAATTCGGGCCACATCCTGCAACAACGGTAAAACCGTCTTTGGCGAGGCGCTGACAAATTGCGGTTCCGATTCCACCCATACCACCTGTTACATACGCTACACGCTTGCTCATACTTCTGTCTCCCGATTTATTCTTTTGGCTCCATAATTATGGAGCACTATTTTGCATCCTGTAACAAATCCACGTATTTGTAAATACGCATGGCACAACTTTCCTCGCTATTACTTTCAATTAGCTGACAAATGGATGCGAAGTACGATCCTGTAGGATAGATCCATGCAAATGAGACTTCCCCCGGTTGCTGCCATCGTGATTGCCCAGCTTTTTGGCACATCACTGTGGTTTTCTGCCAACAGTGCTGCGAGCAGCCTGATGCTGGCCTGGGGGATTTCCGAAGCTGATATCGGACTATTAACCAATGCCGTGCAACTGGGTTTTATTCTTGGCACCCTCACCTTTGCCTTATCCGGCCTGGCCGATCGCTTTGATGCCAGCAAAATTTTCACCACCTGCGCCATTTTCGGTGCGCTAGCCAATGCCGCATTTGCCCTACTGGCTGATGACCTTGCCAGCGGCCTCCCCCTTCGTTTTGCGGTGGGCTTTAGCCTAGCCGGTGTTTACCCATTGGGGATGAAGCTCGTTGTAAGCTGGGTCCCCGAGCGTGCAGGCACTGTGCTCGCCCAGTTGGTTGGCATGCTAACCCTAGGTACGGCGTTACCCCATGGTATTCGCCTTGCAGGCGGCTCATGGCCATGGCAACAAACCATTCTTGTGTCATCGCTACTGGCCACAATCGCTGCACTCATGATCTGGCACCTGGGCGATGGCCCACATCTGAAACGGGCATCCGGTGCATCTCGCATTCGACTTGGGCGAGTGCTTACCGCATTCAGCATTCCCCAATACCGCGCCTCGGCTCTAGGCTACTTTGGCCACCAATGGGAGCTGTACGCTTTCTGGACCCTTACCCCCGCCCTTCTGGTTGCCGCCGGTCTGGCGGAACGCGGCACACCCGAGATTTCCGGTCTGTCTTTTATGATTATCGGGATTGGTAGCCTGGGCTGCATTCTCGGTGGCTGGTGGAGCCAAAGCATTGGTAGCGCCCGTGTGGCGGCAATCGCACTGGCTGCATCTGCGCTCTGCTGTGCCGTCTTCCCTTGGGCGGCTTATGCCCTGCCTGAAGCACTCATGTTCATTATGCTGATCTGGGGCGCCACCGTTATAGCGGACTCCCCCCACTTCTCCGCACTTTCCGCAAAAGCCTGCCCCCCAGAGATTGTGGGGAGCGCACTCACGCTACAGAACGCCATTGGTTTTGCCATTACCATGGTCTCTATACAGATTGGCACGCTCGTTGTTGATAACTGGGGTGTCTACACATCTTGGTTGCTACTTCCGGGGCCACTCCTTGGCTTGTGGGGCCTGGCACCGCTCTGGTTAAAACCTTTCCGCTGACTCATGCTCAAGAATTTACGTACCGCGCTCTCAGCACCCCATGCCATGACCATAACGCTAGCGGCGGCGGGTATTCTGATGGTCACCATGGGTACGCGTCAGTCGCTGGGTCTCTTTGTATCACCCATCAACGCTGCCAGCGACATCGGCATTGTGGCCATTAGTCTGGCGCTGGCCATCGGCCAGTTTACCTGGGGGCTCGCACAACCCTTTGCTGGCATTTTGTCCGACCGCTACGGCCCCGGCAAAGTATTGCTCTTTGGCTTACTGCTTCTGGCATTGGGCAGCGCGATCGCACCCTTTCTTCTGTCTGGCTTTGGGCTGATTGTGAGCCTCGGGTTGTGTGTCGCCATTGGTTCGGGCATCGGCGGGTTTTCTGTACTGATCGGCGCCACTGCGCAGCGTATTCCTGCAGAAGCACGAGGCCCAGCCTCGGGGGTGATCAACGCAGGCGGCTCACTCGGCCAGTTTATCGGTGCACCCATTTTCCAGGGCCTCATCCAGACCGTCGGTTGGGCCGGTTCGCTCTGGGGTATGGCGATTATTTCACTCAGTGCCTTGCCGCTGATTAATCGACTGACAGGTGCTAAAACCATTCACACCCACCCGCAGAATTTATCGCCTAGCGATTCCTTTAGTAAAACCATTTGCGGGGCAGCCGCTAATCCCAACTACTTTCTATTGAACCTCGGTTTCTTTACCTGTGGTTTTCACATTGCCTTTCTAGTGACGCACCTTCCCGGTGAAGTCAGTCTCTGTGGTTTACCGGCATCCGTAGCCAGCGGCGCACTTGCTATTATTGGCCTTAGTAACATCTTGGGCAGTTTGTACGCAGGACAATGCGTGGCACGTTATCGCAGCAAATATATCCTTGCCGTTATGTATGGTAGCCGCGCACTGCTCATCCTTGCTTATCTGCTCTTGCCCAAAACAGAGCTCACCTATTACGCCTTCGCTGCGGGGCTGGGGTTTACCTGGTTGGCGACTGTGCCGCCTACTGCCGCTATTGTTGGGAAGTTATTCGGTTTGCGTTATCTGGCAACGCTATTTGGCATTTCCATGCTCTCGCATCAGGTTGGCGCTTTTTTCGGCGCTTATCTGGGCGGCTTAGCCATGGCAGAGTTCGGCACACTGGATGCCATGTGGTACGCCGATATGGCACTAGCCGGATTTGCAGCGCTGGTTAATCTGCCAATTCGCGAAGCTCGGCTACAATCCTGAGGATATGGATAACCTAGCTCTCACTGCCTCACTGACTTTTGCGGGACTCATTATCGGTCTGTGCATCAGCATTGCTGTCGCCACACTTTTAAGAGGTGTCTGCGAAGCAATCCAAACCGGGAGCGCACAACGCAAAGTGGGTCTTGTCATGGCAATGGTCTATTTGCCGCTATTCACATTTTTGATGCGCAACATGACGGAAGTACTGCCGATGATTATTGGCATTCTTATCAGCAGCAGCCTCATCACGATTGCGGTGCTTATCAGGAATATTCGAGCAACAAAAAACCCGCTTCCGTTACCGAAGGCGGGTTAGTCGATTTGCATCAGGTAAATGGTGGGTCGTGACGGGCTCGAACCGCCGACATTCTGCGTGTAAGGCAGACGCTCTACCAACTGAGCTAACGACCCTTCCTGAAGCAGGCAAGATTATACCTGATTATGTGCGATCCTGCAGCTGTTGAATATTGGCGCGGTTTAAAGCCGTTTCAAGCTCGTTAATTCGCTCAAGCAGCCTAAATCCCAGTGCCAGCGCGTGTACGTCCAGGTTAAGCTCGAGATCTTCACGAATACGCCGTAGCCGACGTGCCAGGTTCATGGCCTCACTATCAAAAGACCAGTCGTTAATGCTACGGCCCACGGGTTTAAGGACACCGACTTCAACCAGTTCAACCACGTCTCCCTGGCTAAGGCCAGCCACCTGGGTGAATTCGGTAACACTCAGCCAGCTCGCTTCAAATGTTGTAATTTGTTCTGACATAACGATTCCCTGACCAATCAACTTGCTCGGTGCGCTTCAGCCACAAAGTGACCACGCGGGTTAAAGGTTGATGCTTCAGCCAGCTGTTGATACAAGGCCTTTTCCGCATCATTCAATTCGGTCGGTGTCGCTACCTGCACGATCACGTAGAGATCGCCCTGCCCCTCTTTGGGCTTTGGCAATCCACGGCCACCCAAGCGCAGTTTGCGACCGGCTGGGGTGCCGGCTGGAATCTTCATGCGCACCGCGCCGTCCAGCGTAGGCACATCGATTTCCGCCCCCAATGCTGCCTCCCAAGGGGTAACGGGCAGATCAAGGAATAAATCGTGGCCATCGGCTCTAAACAGCGGATGCGGATGCAACGCAATGTTCAGGTACAGGTCACCATTGGGTCCACCGTTAAAGCCTTTGCCGCCTTTACCGGGCAGCCGCATCTTCTGGCCATCGGTCGCGCCCTTGGGAATGCGGGCTTTAAAGACTTGTGGCACACGGTGCAAACGACCCTGCGCATCGTACTCGGGCATTTCGAGGTTGAGCTCGATCATGGTGCCCTTAGCAGCTTCATCGAGAGAGATATGCGCGGTGACTTCAAAATCCTGTCCCGGCGCTTTGAATGGCTGACCGCCTGCCTGATGTGCGCCGCGTCCGGCATGCGCACGACCTCTGCCCATCTGGGCAAAGAGTTCGGACAGATCTACATCCTCAAACCCGGCCCCTTCAAAACCGCCTGCACCAAAGCCACCGCCGCCAAAGCCGCTAGCACCGCCGTGAGCCCCACTAAAGCCGCCACCCTGGGCGTACTGCTCCCAACCCGGTGGTGGACGGAATTGCTCACCCGGGTTGTGGCGACCCAGTTGGTCATAGGCTTTGCGAAGCTCAGGATCTTTTAGCGTTTTGTACGCTTCATTGACCTCTTTGAACTTCTCTTCACCGTCCGGATCTTTAGAGATATCCGGGTGATATTTATGGGCAAGCTTTTTAAATGCCTTCTTGATCTCGTCGGCTGTAGCTTCGCGCGAGACGCCGAGGATTTCGTAATAGTCCTTGAATTTCATGCCTGATTTTTCTCGTTGTTTGCAGCGTGATTAATTGCGTCTTAAAAACGCACACGGATTATTTTAGCCACATTGGGGCCATCTGCGAGAAATCAAGACACCCAAAAGCAACATGCCGGTGAGGCGAACCTGACCGGCATGTTGTTGGGCTACGAGGTGTTACTTAGTGACCGCGGCTGCCAAAGCCACCGTGACCACCGGTGCCACCATGTTTGCTAAACACCTTGCCACCGGGCTTACCCGCTGGTTTGCTAAATGGCTTACCACCCGGTTTGCCAAAAGATTTGCCTGCTGGTTTATCCGAACGGCCTTCTGAGCGCGGCTTATCACCAAACTTACCGCCCGCGGGCTTATCGCCCCATGGCTTGCTGCCACCGAAGGATTTACCACCGCCAGCACCCGAGCGAGGCTTGTCGCCACGATCACCAAAGCTGCGCGGTTTATCACCACGGTCGCCGAAGCTACGTGGTTTGTCATCAAAGCTACGCGGCTTGTCGTTGAAAGAACGTGGACGATCATCAAATGAGCGAGCCGGACGATCTTCGAACGAACGTGGTGGACGATCACCGAATTCACGTGGTTTACGGTCGCCGCCGAAATCGCCGCGCGGGCTGTCAGAACGCTTTTCCCAACCACCCGAACGACCACCACCGCCGCTACGACCATGACCACCGAAGGCACCACGACCGCCGCCACCAAAACCACCTGGGCGACCACGACCTTCACCACGACCACCGCGCTCTGAGCGTTCTGGTGTTTTAGGCTCAAGGCCTTCAACCACCGCCACCGGAATACGCTGATCGGTCAGCGCTTCAATGGTGCGGATCTTCATACGATCGCGATGTTCGGCAAAGGTAATGGCTTTACCGGTACGACCCGCACGGCCGGTACGACCAATACGGTGCACATAGTCTTCGGCCTTCATTGGCAGACCGAAGTTGAATACGTGGGTAATGGTTGGCACATCGATACCACGGGCAGCCACATCGGTAGCCACCAGTACGCGCACATGACCACTACGCAATTGCTTCAGGCGATGCGCACGCACCTTTTGTGGCATAGCGCCGTGCAATGCAGCCACAGCGTGGCCTTGCTCAGCCAGTGCATCGGCCAGACGATCCGTTTCAACCTGGGTACTTGCAAAAACTACAGCCTGTTCCAGCTCTGCATCGCGCAGATAATGATCTAGCAGCTTTTCTTTGTGGATCAGGTTGTCGGCCCAGTGCAGCGATTGAGTAATCTGGGTGTGACGATCCGACGCGCTGGCCAATTCCAGGCGACCCGGGTTCTTCATCAGGCGAGCCGCTAGCGACATGATGCGCGGGGCAAAGGTAGCCGAGAACATGAGCGTTTGCTCACGCTTCTGACACAGGTGATTAATATCTTCCAGATCTTCGGCAAAGCCCAGATCCAGCATACGGTCGGCTTCGTCAAC
>CAZGHR010000018.1:0-20644 GCA_964525545.1 uncultured Dechloromonas sp. | reverse complement strand
CGGGGCGGATGCCGCCACCGACGCCTTTTTTGTGGCCTTCAAACTCCCGAATCTATTACGTCGAATGTTTGCCGAGGGCGCATTCTCTCAGGCATTCGTTCCGCTACTGGGTGAATACCATAAACAACGAGGCGAGGCGGAAACCCGGCAACTCATCAATCGCACGGGTAGCGCCCTGGGCGCCACTGTTCTACTGGTAGCACTCCTGGGTATCTGGTGGGCACCCGCTATTGTTACCCTCTCCGCTCCCGGCTTTCTCGAAACGCCAGACAAGTTCGAGCTGGCAGTCACGCTGACCCGGATTACCTTCCTCTATATCTTCTTTATGTCGATGGTGGCCTTTGCTGCCGGCATTTTGAACACTTGGAGCCATTTCTCCGTTCCCGCCTTCACACCGGTGCTATTGAATGTCAGCCTGATCCTGATGGCGGCATTTGCCCAAAGCTGGTTTGATCCACCCGTCAAAGCCCTGGCCTGGGGTGTGATTATCGGGGGCATCCTGCAACTGGGGCTGCAGTTCTACGCCCTGCATAGAATCAACCTACTGCCCCGATTTACTCTCAATCTCAAATCGTGCTGGCAAGACCCCGGCGTCAAGCGCATTGGCCTACTGATGGTGCCTGCCTTGCTGGGCGTTTCGGTCAGCCAGATCAGTCTGCTTCTCAATACGGTATTTGCCTCATTTCTGGAAAGCGGCAGTATTTCATGGCTGTACTACGCGGATCGCCTGATGGAGTTTCCTGCCGGCATGCTGGGCGTGGCCATCGGCACCGTCATACTGCCCAGCCTCACCCGTCATCACCATGGCGGCGATAAAGCCGCCTATTCCAGCCTGCTCGACTGGGGGCTGCGACTCTGCTTCCTGCTGACCCTACCTGCGGCACTGGGATTAGCCATTCTGGCTGTGCCGCTGATCTCAACGCTCTTCATGCATGGTGCCTTTACCGCGCATGACGTCAGTGAGACCAGCCATGCGCTTATTGCTTACAGCGTTGGCCTTAGCGGGCTCATCCTCGTTAAAGTCCTGGCCCCCGGCTTTTATGCCCGCCAGAACCTTAAAACCCCGGTCAAAATTGCCATCATCGCGCTTATCTCGACCCAGTTGATGAATCTGGCGTTTATTGGCCCCTTTAAACAGGCCGGCCTGGCACTATCGATCGGCCTAGCCGCCTGCATCAACGCTGCACTGCTTTATCGGGGTCTGCGTCAGGCCGCCATCTACGAACCGGTACCGGGTTGGACCGGGTTTATGGTCAAGCTGGGCATCGCCCTGGCGGTTATGGCCGGCATACTATTCGCCGGCTACCAGACAGACACTTTCTGGCTTGAAGCCCCCTTCATTGATCGCCTGATCTGGCTCTCGGGACTGATTACCATATCCGGCATCGCCTATGGCCTCACACTATTTTTGCTGGGATTCCGCCCGAAGGACTTCCGCAAAACCTAATCCCGGCGCAGAATCTTCAAAACACAGGGTGCCATAACCCGATCCAAAAAAACGCCGTGAGGAGACATCTGTGAAACTGACGAGCCAGAGCATTCAGGACAATCAACCCATCGCCGGGCAATTTGCTTTCTGCATTCCCAACGACAAGTCACACGTTTGCCTGGGCAGCAACATGAGCCCCGAGCTCAGCTGGACGGGCGCGCCGGCTGGCACAAAGTCTTTTGCCGTATTCTGTGTCGACCCGGATGTGCCTTCAGTGGGCGATAACGTGAATATTGAAGATCGTGTTGTTGCAGCGGATCTGCCGCGCGTCGATTTCTATCACTGGGTACTGATCGACCTACCGGCTACCACCCAATCGCTGGCTGCCGGACAATTTTCGAGTGAAGTCACCCCCTGTGGCAAAGCAGGCCCGGGTGCGCCATTAGGTTCGCGGCAAGGTATTAACGATTACACCGCCTGGTTTGCCAATGATCCGGACATGCGTGGCGATTACTACGGCTATGATGGCCCCTGCCCACCCTGGAATGACCTGCGCGTGCACCGTTATGTCTTTACTGTGTATGCCCTGGATGTTGAAAAACTGGATATCAGTGGCAAGTTCAATGGCGGCGAAGCCCTTGAGGCGCTCAAGGGTCACATCCTTGCCCAGGCGTCCCTCACTGGCACCTATACCCTGAACGCAGCGCTGCGCTAACCCGGAAACGGTGTCACACGTGACGCTGGCTAAATCGCTCCTTGCGAACAGCACATCCTGTCGCCTGGAGCGTGCCTATGCCAAGCAGACGCCCGGCGTGTTAACGGAAAAGGCTGCCATTAAAGCGACTGAAAGCATCTCTAAAAAAATACGGGCGCTGCAATATCAGCTCTACGCTGAAAACAAGCAGTCCTTACTCATTGTGCTGCAAGGCCTGGACGCAGCGGGTAAAGACGGGACGATCAAGCACGTACTGGGCATGATGAACCCGCAAGGGTGTACGGTCACGAGTTTCAAGCAACCGACTGCGCTGGAACTACGTCACGACTTTTTATGGCGTATCCATCCACATACACCGGCGCGTGGTGAGGTTGCGGTATTCAACCGCTCTCATTACGAAGACGTGCTAATCGCCCGCGTGCACAAACTCTGCCCCAAGTCACAAATCAACCGCCGGTACCAGCAGATCAACCAGTTTGAAACGCTACTAGCCACGCAGAATAACACCCGGGTTATCAAGTTTTTTCTGCATATCAGCCCCGAAGAGCAATTAAACCGGTTTGCAACAAGGCTGAATGACCCAGCTAAGAACTGGAAAATCAGCGAATCAGACTACACCGAACGCCAATACTGGGCAGAGTACCAAGAGGCCTACAAACGGGCCCTTGAAAAAACATCGACCGCAGCAGCACCCTGGTACATCATTCCTGCCGATAACAAGTGGTACCGCAATTACGCCGTTGCCTCGATCGTTCTGGAAACGCTGGAAGCCATGGCGCCACAATTGCCCAAACCAGTCACGGATCTTAATAAGATCCGTGAAGCGTTTCATAGTGCCGTGCTACAAGAACGGCAACGTGCAGGCAAAAAAGCCAAGAAGAAATAACGAATTATCCTGCAACCTGCCAACGGGATTTGCGGCAGCAAAGTCGCACCTGACGTACAATGTAGCTTCCCGAACACCTAGGACACCTGATGGACGTTGCCATACTCATCGCTTTGATTGCGATTAACGCAGTCTTTGCAATGGCTGAAGTAGCGCTACTTACCGCTAAAAGAAGCAAGCTACAACGCATGGTTGAATCCGGAGACCGTCAGGCTGCCGCAGCCCTGGAACTGGGCGAAGACCCCAACCGGTTTCTATCGACGGTACAAATTGGCATCACGACCATCGGCATCCTGAATGGTGTCGTGGCTGAATCGGCCCTGTCTGAACCTGTCGCGGTCTGGCTAGAACGCATGGGCGTTAGCGACAGCACTTCCGGATTGCTGGCATCGACCCTGATCGTTGTCATCATTACTTATTGCAGCATTGTTTTAGGCGAGCTGGTCCCCAAGCGTATTGGTCAATCCAATCCGGAACCCATCGCCCGCTTAGTCGCTCGACCCATGCTGACGCTGGCTCGCATTGCCCGCCCGATGGTAAAACTACTTTCAGGCTCAACCCAGCTCCTGCTGAGACTATTCGGCATTCGAAACTACGTGTCCCAGCAGGTCACTGAAGAAGAGATCCACGCCATGCTGGAAGAAGGCTCGGACGCCGGCATCATCGAGCACAGCGAGCATCAGATGGTGCGCAACGTGTTTCGTCTGGATGATCGTCAGATCACCTCGCTGATGGTACCGAAGAGCGACATCATTGCGCTGGATATCGAAGAACCCCTTAACGAAAATCTACAACGCATCCAGGAATCCGAACATTCTCGCTTTCCGGTATGCAAAGGCGGCTTCGACGAGGTACTCGGCATCATTAATGCCAAGGTACTGCTCGCCCAGACTTTGCGTGGCGAAACACCGGACTTTAAAACCGATCTGCAACCCGCCGTCTTTGTCCCAGAGTCATTAACCGGGATGGAACTCCTTGAACACTTTAAGTCCTCTGGCGTTCAGATGGCTTTTGTTATTGATGAATACGGTGAAATCCAGGGCATTATTACCCTGCAAGATCTCATTGAAGCAATTGCCGGCGAATTCAAACCCGACGATCACGAGGATGCCTGGGCAATACCGCGCGAGGATGGATCATGGCTGCTTGACGGCATCATTCCTGTACCCGAACTCAAAGACTGCCTGAAACTCAAAGAACTCCCCGAAGAGGACAAGGGTCGCTATAACACCCTTTCCGGCATGCTTATGCTTCTCATGGGCCGAATCCCAAACGCAGGAGAAATCGTTGATTGGGACTGCTGGCGGTTTGAAGTCGTCGACATGGATGGCAAGCGCATCGATAAGGTCATCGCGGCACTGAACAAAAACGTCTGCGAAACGGATCCTTCGATCTAATTGGCTCTAAAGTTATGCGTTTTTTTCGCCCTAATCTATGGGTACTAGCAACTCGCCCAGCCTTTTTATCAGTTACCTTAGTCGGTGTGCTACTTGGGCTTGCGACAGCTCAATACGACGGCGAATTTTATTCCTTTTGGTTAGCTGGGATAACACTCACCTTTGCCCTAATTGCTCATGCCGGCGCCAATGTCATCAACGATTACTATGACGCAATCAGTGGTTGCGATGCTGCCAATGTAGACAGGATTTTTCCGTTTACAGGCGGCAGCCGCTTCATTCAGGATGGCGTTCTCAGCACAACGCAAACTGCACTGTTCGGATATACCCTACTCATCGCGGTTATACCTGCCGGATTGTATCTGGTGGGTCAAACTGGTATCGGCCTCATTTATATTGGCTTATGTGGGCTTCTTGCTGGCTGGGCTTATTCTGCAAAGCCTATTGCATTACAAAGTCGAGGCATCGGTGAAATTGCGATCATGGTCGCCTGGACCCTGGTTGTAGTGGGTAGCGACTATGTACAACGGGGTCATTTCGCACTGACGCCGCTTCTAGCTGGACTTGCTTATTCGATCCTCGTCGCGAACGTACTATTTATCAATCAGATTCCTGATCGTAATGCGGATGCAATCGCTGGAAAGCGGACACTCATCGTTCGATTTGGCACCGGCATAAGCCCTTGGGTTAGCTTATCACTCTACTCGAGTGCCACACTCGTGCTGGTCTGTGCCATTTTCGCCCATGCACTACCCGCAGCATCTGCTATTGCGCTAGGTGCTGCTGTGCCGGCAAGCCAATCCCTCAGATGCCTGTTCCTGAACGCAACAGCGCCTGACTATCTCAGGATAGCCATTCCAAAAACTATTCAAAGCTGCCTTGTCTTTGGAATCCTACTGGCTGTGGGACTCGTACTTTAGAAACGGGGGCTTACAAGGCGTTCAGTGGAATCTTCAGGTAAGACACCCCGTTTTCTTCAGCAGGGGGTAAATTTCCAGCCCTGATATTGACTTGAACGGAAGGCAAAATCAAAACTGGCATAGCTAAGGTCTTATCGCGCGCTGTACGCATTTCTACATACTTGGCTTCATCCACACTGTCGTTGACATGAATATTGCGCGCACGCTCATCAGCAACCGTTGTTTCAAAACACACATCACGCCCTTCAGGCGGGTAATCGTGACACATGAATAAACGCGTTTCAGGTGGCAACGACAATAGCTTCTTAATCGACTTGAACAATTGAGCCGCATCACCACCCGGGAAATCACATCGTGCCGTACCCACGTCTGGCATGGCAATCGTGTCGCCAACAAAGACGGCGTCACCAATGCGGTAAGCAACACATGCTGGGGTATGCCCGGGCAGGGACATCACTTCAGCTTTCAAATCACCAATCTGAAAAACAGCGCCGTCAGCAAACAAATGGTCAAACTGAACACCCTCGGTTGAGAAGCCAGGTTCCAGATTGAATATGTTCTTGAACACTTTCTGTACGGTGCGAATGTTATCGCCAATCGCGACCTTGCCGCCCAGCTTGTCTTTTAAATAGGGCGCAGCAGTTAAATGATCGGCGTGAGCATGCGTTTCAAGAATCCAGGCCACTTCAAGCTGGTTTTCCTTGACGAAGGCAATTACCTCATCGGCAGACTTTGTCGATGTACGTCCGGATTTCGGATCATAATCCAGCACAGAATCAATGATCGCGCATGCCGAACCCGGCTTTTCATAGACGACATAAGTCACCGTCCACGTATCATGATCAAAGAAACCTTTTACAATCGGGTTCATAGTCGTTCTCGCCAAGAATAAGATATCTATTTATTAATTGTACGCAATTCTCGCGTATCCTAGAAGCTTGAGTAACAAGCACAACAATGCATCCAACCTATTTCTACGATTAAACTCCAAACACCATTGCTTAAATAATGGACATTAATTTCTTCCTTGCGTTATCACTCGGTTTAGCGGTCGGCCTAACACTCGCTCTAACAGGCGCCGGTGGCGCTATTCTTGGTGTTCCGCTACTCGTATTTGGCTTGGGCATACCCGTATCAGAAGCGTCTCCTATTGCCTTATTGGCGGTAGCCATTGCCGCATGCTTCGGTGCAGCACTTGGCTTTCGTGCTGGAATCTTGCGTTACAAAGCGGCACTAGTGATGTCCGCCTTTGGTCTTTTACTATCGCCACTGGGTTTGTGGGTTGCACAACAAATACCCAACCAACCCCTGCTGATCCTTTTTGCTGTCATCCTCATTTATGTCTCAATCACCATGTTTCGCCAGGCTCAGCGAGAGCTTAATGGCTCACCAGCAAATGAGGCACAAAATCAGCCCTGTTTACTGGATCAAACCCGTGGCAAACTGATTTGGACCCTACCCTGCTTCAGAGCCATGGTTGCGGCAGGCAGTACAGCCGGATTTCTTTCCGGATTACTGGGGGTCGGCGGTGGTTTCGTGATTGTCCCGGTTCTAAAAAAGACGACCAACCTGCCCATCAAGTCGATTGTGGCCACATCACTCGGTGTCATTACGCTCATTTCCCTCACGGGGGTGATTGGCTCGAGCATTATCGGCACAATGAACTGGTCAACAGCCATACCATTTGCCTTAGGTACGCTTATAGGTATGTTAAGTGGTAAATCAATCGGCAATCACATCAAAGGACCTAGGTTACAGCAGGGCTTTGCTCTAGTTGCCTTCTGCGTCTCTCTGGGAATGGCCTACCGCGCTTTCGCTTAGTATTGCTATCCCTGCCACGATACGTATTATGTACATGGACTCAATCAAATTTAGATGATTCATGACCTCTAACGACAAACTATCCATTTCAGTACAACTTTTTGGGGCCTTTCGTCGCGTTCACCCGCAACCCGTAGAGTTATGTATCGAGCGAAATACAAAAATCAAAGCGGTTAAATCGGCACTCGAGAGTGCACTTCGTGAGCTTAATCCCGCCTTTGATGACACCGAACTCCTGAGCAAATCAGTGCTGGCTAACAATCAAAAGATCTACCAGGATGATGATGTAATCGAAGAGTCTGCGACTATCGCGATTCTGCCACCCGTTTGCGGAGGTTAAAATGAGCGGCAAAGATCATTTTGCGATTGCAACACAGCCAATCCAGGTACAGGCAGCTGTCGATTTTGTTGCTGATGATGCACACGGTGCTGCCGACCTTTTTATAGGCACCGTCAGAAACGTTAACCTAGGAAAAGCAGTCAAAGGGGTTTCCTATGATGTCTTTGATGAGCTTACGATTAACGTTTTTCGTGAACTCGCCATCGAAGCCCGGCAACGCTGGGGCGATAAACTCAACATCTATATTGAGCATTACAAGGGGCGCTTAGACATTCTCGGCGTCAGTATTCTTATTGCCGTCAGCTCACCCCACAGGGATGAATCGTTCAAAGCGTGCCGCTTCATTATTGAAGAAATCAAACATCGCGCCCCGATCTGGAAGCAGGAACACTATCTCGATGGTGACAGTGACTGGGTTCAAGGCCATGCCCTGTGCTCTCATGGGCCTGTGTCCTACGATGACGACCCGATTCCCGAATCACACAAACACTGCAAGCACTACTAATTACGCCCATAGAAATACGGCAGCTGCAGGGCAATTTCAGCCCGTATTCCTTAAGGCCGAAGCAATGCCATTAATACTCAGGTGAATACCGCGTTGCACCTTGTCTCCGGATTGTCCCAGTCGGTAACGCCGGATCAGCTCTAGCTGTAAGTGATGCAGAGGATCGATATAGGGGAATCTGTGTCGAATTGATCTTGCCAAACCAGGGTTCATCGTGAGTCGCTGCTTGTCTCCCGTAATCTGATTCAGTGCCTCTACCGTCCTATGCCATTCTGCTTCGATAGCACTGAATATTTTTTTACGAAGACGCTTGTTGTCGACTAGATCAGCATAGCGCGAACCAAGAGCAAGATCACTTTTGGCAAGAACCATATCCATGTTCGATAGCAAGGTCCGGAAGAAAGGCCACTCGTGATACATCCGTTGCAGTAAAGCTAGTCGACTTTTTCGTGTTTTAGGGTCCCCATCGTCTAGATACGCTTCAACGGCGGACCCAAACCCGTACCAACCAGGCAAGGTCAGGCGGGATTGTCCCCAGCTAAAACCCCAAGGAATCGCACGCAGATCCTCAATGCGGCTCAACGCTTTGCGTGAAGCTGGCCGCGAGCCAATATTCAGCTGCGCAATTTCTTTTAGTGGTGTTGCCGCAAAGAAATAGTCCACAAAACCGGGGGTTTCATAAACGAGCGCCCGATAAGCTGAAGTGCTCTCTACCGACAGTTGTGAGGCTACCGCTAGAAATGATTGGGGAGGTAGCTTACTAGGTTTAAGCAGTGTTGCTTCAAGCGTAGCAGCCACTAGGGTTTCCAGATTACGTCGGCCTATTTCCGGGTTGGCATATTTAGAAGCAATAATTTCGCCCTGTTCCGTTAAACGGATCTGTCCTCGCACTGTTCCTGGTGGTTGCGCCAGAATAGCCTCGTAACTAGGACCACCTCCTCGACCAACCGTTCCACCTCGTCCATGAAAGAGCCGCAACTGGATATGAACTGTTTTCGCAAGACGTTCGAATAAGTCTGCCAGTGCAATCTCTGCTTTGTAAAGCTCCCAGTTACTGGTGAATATGCCACCATCCTTGTTGCTGTCGCTATAACCGAGCATAACGTCCTGCTCTCCGCCCGAACGCTGGACAAGGTCTGCAATGCCATCCAGGCAATAGAAGTCACCCATGATTGGCGCCGCATTCTGCAAATCTGCAATTGTTTCAAAAAGCGGAACAACAATCACATCCAGTTTACCTGTCGTCAGCGTCCCTCTCATTAATCCAACTTCCTTGAAGAGCAGAAGCACCTCAAGCAAATCACTCACTGTTTCTGTGTGACTGATGATGTAATGACGAATCGCCATCGATCCGTAGCTGTCAATTACCAGCCGTGCCATCTCAAAAACCGCGAGCTCATCCGTAAACAAACTGGAGTAAGCCATCCCAGGAATCCGCAGAGGTCTTACGTCATTCAGAGCAGAGAGCAAAGCAGCCTGTCTCGCTGCCTCATCCAGAATTAGATAGTCATTACAAACGCCAGCAGCAGAAAATAGCTCTGCTACAACGACCTCATGCTGATCAGAGCTCTGACGAAGATCAATGGTAGCCAGATGAAATCCGAAAACATCGACTGCGCGTATTAAGGGATGCAGTCGCTGCATGGCAAGCGCCCCGGCTCCCTGCTCGATCAAACATGCTTCTATGTATTCCAGATCCGTACGTAGCGCCAGCGCATCGGAATAAGGCATTACGTTCTTCTGACCATTAGAGGCTTCAGAATTACTCAAGGTCACTGTGAGCCGGTCATGAATATGACGCAAGGCACGCCGGAAAATCTCGTCCCGACGATGTTCACTGGTGTCAGAAGAAAGTGCAGCCAACGCCTCAACCTCTGGTGTAAATGCAGTGAGCATGGAAGACTGAGATAAATCACGGCCAAGCGCTTTGACTTCGGCAAGGTAGTACCTGACAGCAACCTCAAACTGACGCCTCATCGCATATGCAAGTGTTTGCGCAGTGACATTCGGGTTGCCGTCCCGATCACCACCGATCCACTGGCCCATTCGGAAAAAGCTAGCTATGTGCTTTCCGGCCAAATCAGATTCAAGTGTGGCATACAACTTTGGAATTTCATGGAGAAATGTCGTTTCATAGTAACTAAGCACATTTTCGATTTCGTCACGAACTGTGAGCTTGGTAAACCGTAACAATCGGGTTTGCCAGAGTTGTGTTATACGTGCCTGAATCTGTAATTCATTATGCGCCATGCGCCTGTCAAGAAGCGGATGCTGCTTTTTGGATATTCCCAACTCGCCACGTATAGCATCACGATCAGCAAGCAACAGGGCTATGTCACGCTCAGCATCTAGAATACTTTTACGCTGAACTTCTGTCGGGTGTGCCGTGAGCACGGGGGACACGTAGGCGTGCTCAAGTGTCTTTGCGATTGAGCGAGTTGTAATACCTCTATCGTGCAGTTTATGCATAGCCGCATCAATACTGCCCGGCTGCAGCTTTCCGACACGTACATACGCAGCACGCCGACGTATGTAATGTCTGTCCTCTGCCAGGTTTGCCAAGTGGCTGAAATACGTAAACGCACGTATTACACACACCGAATCTTCATCGCTCAAGCGCTTCAGTAGTGCTTTGAGTTTTTTATCAGCGGCCTGATCTGCATCACGCCGGAACGCTACGGAAAGTTTCCGTATTTCTTCCACCAAATCAAAGACGGCATCACCTTCCTGAGTTCTAATCACCTCGCCAAGAATGCGCCCTAGCAAACGAATATCTTCAATCAATGGCTTTTCAATGTCATTCCGACGCGGTTGCGAATTCATGTATCAGGCGCTCCCTGGATGGTTTGCCAATTAGACAAGTATTTATTACAGGCACACGCTAACAATTTACTCTGAAATATACTGATTTACCATGAGATTTTTTCAACAAGGCTCTCTTAGTTTGAGTTTTTATGACGAAAATGAACGATGCCAATCAACAGCACATTGAATCCGGGCACGTCTCAAATGAAAACCATAGGTAATCACTATAACTTTCGGTAAGATATGTTGTTATGAACCAAGCACGCATGCCCGAAGCTTATCCCGATCGTCTACGTCTCAATGATGAGCTGCACGCCCGTCCGCCGGTAGCTCTGTGGCCCAACGAGCATATCCTTTACCTTGCCCTGGTTAATACCAGCGGCAAGCGACTTCAGGAAGAGGTCATTATTCGGGACCTCTGCGATTCTCTAGGGGGTGATTCATGCCCCACCCTCCAAGGTAACAACATTGAGTTTGATGTGGCAGTCAACAGCGATGTTTGCCAGGGCGCCCCTGAGGGTCTGAGATTCAGGGTTAAATACGAACGCCACGGGGAGTTTTCGTCGTGGTGGTTCTTTCAACAAACTGAATCAAACGACCTCTCCCAGCCTGCAGAATTCTGCTTCAATCTCGACAAATGGCTACACAAATTACCAGGCCAGGTCTTGGTTGCCCTTAATATTCGTGTCTGCCATATGCAGCACATCCCTGCCATGCATGAAATGGCGGCACGATTCAACCAGAACACCCTGATTGGCAGTGAAATTGCGCATGGCGCTGGTGCAGCTTTCACTGATTTCAGAATTGATGGCAACGGGCGCTCAAAACTCGTCTTTCTAAATAAGAATATGGGTTCTCGGCAAGCAGGCCGAATTCTGCAGGCACTCGTTGAGATCGAGACCTACCGGATGATGGCTTTACTATCCCTGCCTGAAGTTCAAGAATCATTTCCGGTACTTGGTCAACAGGAAAAAGCGCTCATCGAAGTCAGCAAGCTTCTGGCTACACCTGCCGATAGTTTGTTAACAGAACAATCCAGAGATCTTGAACTACAACAGAGAATATCGGGGATTTCATCTGCCATCGAGGCCCTTTCCTCCAGAACGCAGTTTCGTCTGTCAGCCAGCGAGGCGTATTTCCAGTTGGTTCAACGTCGAATCACCGATCTTCAGGAAATCAATATTTCCGGCATTCAAGGTTTTGGTGAGTTCATGGAACGCCGTCTGGTGCCGGCCATGAAAACCTGCAGCACATTTTCACTGCGCATTCGAGAAACCTCTCACCGAGTTTCACGTATTAGCCAATTACTGCAAACCCGTGTAGAAATTGCCCGCGAAGAACAGAACTCAAAACTTCTGGCTTCGATGGAAGAAAGATCCAAACATCAACTTCATTTACAACAAGCAGTTGAGGGGCTTTCTATTGTTGCGATCAGTTATTACGGAATCGGTCTCACTTCCTATGTTTTCAAGGCTATGAAAACCATGGGTATTCTGCATGATGTCGAGCTCGCGACTGGCATTGCGACACCGCTCGTATTGCTGGCAGTTGCATTAATGACAAGAAAAATTCGCAATAGCTTTAGAAATTCCTGAGCAGCTAAAACCGATCAGGTATTGAGTGTTAATTCTGCGTTTTCAAGCAAGTAGGATTTGAAACGCTGCCCCGATGGCAACAAACGTTTGCCATTCATGTGCACCAGATACCACTTACGTTCTATAGGTGTTCCCTGAACATCCAGTATTTTCAAGGCACCGGTCTTTAGCTCCAGCATCAACGTGTGCAGAGAAATCAGACTAATCCCCATCCCTGCCATCACGGCCTGCTTGATTGTTTCATTGCTGCCTAAGCTTAGCGTTTTTTCTGGCGTAAACAGGTGGTTTTTGAACATCTCTTCAGCTACACGCCTGGAACCCGAGCCCTCCTCCCGGAGTAAAAAAGTTTCTCCTCTGAGCTCCTGAAGATCAAAGGAAGATGCTTCAGCCAAAGGGTGGTCTGGTGGTGCAATAATGACGTATGGGTGGACCGCCATGGGCAAACTTGTAGCATCAATCTCTGATGGCATACGTCCCATGATCGCCAGATCCAGCTCGTTATCGACAAGCTTTTGAAGTATGAGCTCTCGGTTGCCAACCATGAACTGCACTTCGACCCCCTGATTCTCACGGGAATAGCCTGCCAGCATGCGCGGCATAAAATACTTGGCCGTGCTCACCATACCCACAGTAATTTGCCCAGTTTCAGCATCGAGCAGACTTTGCAAACTAAATTCGGTATCTTTAATTTCGCCAAGAATTCTGGCTGCATGGTGAACAAATAGGCTGCCTGCAGCCGTTAATCGGACTTCTCGCCCACTTCTCTCGAAGAGAGGTAGTCCAATATTCTCTTCAAGCTGCTTCAACTGCATAGAAACTGCTGGGGGGGTTAAATGTAACTCCTCAGCGGTTCGCGCAAAACTCAGGTTCTTGGCAGCCGCTACGAATATCTGAAGCTGTCTTAACGTCAAAGAACGAATTAAATTCATGGGGACAACCTTTCGTGATACGGCCAAAATTGTCAAAGTGCTCGATAATTAATCAGCGATACCTTAACACACAATAAGGATATCTGAATTTACCTTATTCATACATTAATCTAACCTTTAGCCTGGACTGCACTGAATTCTGGTTTGCTTAACGGTGCCTTCTCAAATGTGGACTGGAGCTATTTATGGCACTCGTTATGTATGACCTAGACGGCACACTTCTTGATACAGCCCAAGAAATTACTCAAGCTGTCAATCTGACTCTGAAACATTTTGAGCACGGCAGCGTTACTGAAGTTGAAATTAAACGCTGGATCGGTCATGGCACCGGTTTTCTGATGCAACAGGCTTGGGCAGCAACCGGGCGAAACAATGACCAGCAGCACTGGGATAGCATTATGAAAAGGTTTGCCGATTATTACGAGCAAACCGCTGGAACAACTAGCCATCCCTATCCCCGGGTCATGGAGACGCTTGAACTACTTAAGTCAAAGGGTTTCAAGCAAGCCATTATTACGAATAAAGAAAGTCGCTATACCCAGAAAATCGTTCGGGCGCATGGGTTAGAAAAGTTTATGGACTTAACCATTTCTGGCGACACCCTTCCAATGAAAAAACCCCATCCGGGCGTAATTGAACATTGCCTGCACGATCTGGATGTCATGACGGGGCAATCAATTTTTATCGGTGACTCCGAGACAGATCTGTTGACTGCCCGCTCTGCCGGCGTGGTTTGCTGGGTTGTGCCTTATGGTTACAACCACGGTCGACCGATTGCCATGGCTGACCCAGACAGGGTTATTCCCGACATCTCCTATGTCACTGGTTACTTCGAGGGTATGTGATGAACTTCTTACGACTATCCGACGTCGACGTTAAGGACAAGCGTGTATTCATTCGTGCCGATCTGAATGTCCCTCAAAACGATACCGGTGTCATCATAGACGACACACGAATTCGTGCATCGGTACCGGCCATTCAGGATGCACTCGCGCGTGGCGCGGCGGTGATGGTGTGCTCACATCTAGGCAGGCCTGTGGAGGGCGAGTTTCTTCCAGAAGATAGCCTCGCACCTGTTGCCATGCGACTATCAGACCTTCTTGGATGTCGCGTTCCACTCATCAGCGACTGGTTGAATAAACCCGTCGCTGTTCAACCTGGTGAAGTTGTCCTTCTGGAGAATTGTCGTTTAAATTCCGGGGAAAAAGCCAACGATAGTTCGCTTGCACAAAAAATGGCAAAACTATGCGATGTGTTTGTGAACGATGCATTTGGCACTGCGCATCGCGCAGAAGCATCGACTCACGGCATTGCAAAATATGCACCCATTTCATGCGCCGGGCCCCTTATGGCAGCAGAACTGGACGCATTGAGCAAGGCCTTTACGGCGCCAAAAAAACCACTGGTTGCCATTGTTGCTGGTTCAAAGGTTTCTACAAAACTCACCATACTTAAGTCGTTGGCAGATAAGGTAGATCAGCTAATAGTCGGTGGAGGCATTGCAAACACATTCATGCTCGCTCAAGGCATGCCTATTGGCAAGTCACTCGCTGAACCGAGTCTAGTTGAGGAAGCAAAATCGATAATGAAAACGATGGCGGATCGTGGAGCACAGGTCCCGATTCCTGTCGACGTGATCACTGCAACAGAGTTTTCATCTCAGGCTAGAGCCAATAAAGTCATGATTGATAAGGTACAAGATGATGACCTGATTCTTGATATTGGACCAAGGACAGCTGCCCATTTGTGCGCAATCGTGGCTAACGCTGGAACCATTATCTGGAACGGACCACTGGGTGTTTTCGAAATCGAACAGTTCGGTGGTGGCACCAAAATGCTTGCCGCTGCTATTGCTCATTCCGAAGCCTTTACCGTTGCAGGTGGTGGCGACACACTGGCTGCAATTGCTAAATACAATATCGAGGACCAACTTGGTTACATTTCAACGGGGGGCGGTGCTTTTCTTGAGTTTCTTGAAGGAAAACAATTGCCGGCCATACAGATCCTAGTTGAACGCGCTACAGCATAACTCGGCCATGGCAAGCACACAAAGCCCCGAATGCGAATTCGGAACAGCGGCACCGGATTTCAACTTACCCGGTGTTGATGGCCGTCGGTATTCCCTAGAGAACACCGCAGGTCCTAATGGCCTTTTGGTCATGTTCATCTGCAACCACTGTCCATACGTCAAAGCTGTGCGCCATAGAATCATCCGTGATTGCCTCGAGCTTAAATCATATGGCATTAATGCGGTTGCAATCATGAGCAACGATCCGACCGAGTATCCAGAAGATTCCTGGGAATCAATGAAAGCTATCGCGCAAACGCTCGATTTTCCGTTTCCTTATCTTCTTGATGACACGCAAGCAGTTGCACGATCCTATGGCGCTGTGTGCACTCCCGATTTTTTTGGATTCAATGCCCGTCTTGAACTCCAGTATCGAGGACGTCTTGATGAATCCCGTAAGGAAACCGCACCAACGGATGTCCCGCGAGAGCTTTTTAATGCAATGGCCATGATCGCCAAGACGGGTGAAGGGCCCAACATCCAAATTCCTTCAATAGGATGTTCCATCAAATGGCGCTCTGAATCGTCTTAATCTTCGACGCCATTTGGCGTTAATGGTCACCTGGTGTTCAAGCGTCGTCCCACGCTTGAGTTTTATCCCCGCCCCGGCGGGGATTTTTTTATTTAGTCAGACTCAGATATAGCAATGGCAATTGCTCTGGGAGCTTTTCAATCCGGTCAAGGACCCGCCAACGATTGCCAAAGATTTCAGAGACGTACTGATCGGCTTTCGGATCCAGGCTAAGACAGAATGACGCAATACCCTGCGTTGATAACTCTTCGACTGCTTTGCGTGAGTCTGCCCTAAGATATCCAGAATCATCTACATCTACGTCTGCCGGTTCTCCATCTGTCAGAACAAGTAGTATCTTCTTATCCGCCCGTCGCGCATTCAGATAATGCCCTGCATGTCTCAATGCCGCGCCCATACGCGTTGAATAACTGGCAGACATAGCGGCCACACGGCCTTTAACCGTATCGTCCCAACGCTCACTGAATCCCTTGATGTGCTGATAACGAATTTCATGGCGGGTATTCGAGTTAAAACCGGCGATGCAGAGTGGATCACCCAAACCGTCCATGACCCATGCGAGCAATGCCACGGCTTCCTGACTTAGTTCCAAAATGGTTTGTGTGCCCGTACCCGCAGCCACATGCTGATTTAGCGACTCCGATTGATCGACCAGCAAAAGAACAGAAATATCACGACCGGACGTCCGGTGGCTCATATTAATGCGCGGATCCGGTGTCACACCGCTACGATAATCAATCAAGGAGCGGAGTGCGATATCAAGGTCCAGCTCACTTCCCTCTTCCTGATAACGTAAGCGAACCTTATCCTGTGGCTTTAGCAGTTCTAGTAAACGCTTGAGACGTTTCGATAATGCGGTATGCTTTTCAAGCAACCTATCGATCACCATACTATCGCCCGATGGATGCAGCGCCTCGTAGACACTGGCCCAGTCTGGACGATAGCTGTTCGTCGCATAATCCCACTCTGCATAGTGCCGTGGGGGTAAACCCTGTATATCAGCCTCTTGTGATGCCTTATTCTTGGCATCATCGAAAAAGTCCTCGTCGTCGCTGTTTTCAATAAATTTCCAGAGATGACGATTGTCGTCTCTATAACTGACCACCGTATTATCAAAATAAACGTTCGCATATTGATCGCTTTGGCGGCGTGTTCTGGCAACATAAGCGAGCGCAAGTTTGGCAACTTCACCGGTGGTAGTAGATGCTTGAGCAATTAACTCGTTGAACTGGCGAAGAAAATCCAGAAGCACCGGATCCCGATAACCATGTTTAGTATCAAGACAGGCTCTCGAAAACAGGGTTAGGCGATGCCTCAAACAGGACAAACTCTCTGAATCACAGGCCCCTTCGAGCGGATGCGGATGAATGGCGAGAAAAATCCGATGCAAACCGGGATACTCACGTACCAGAAGGCGGTCAACACGACAGTCCTCGAAGGTTTCAACAGCCATTCGTTGAAACGGACTCCAGTTATCTGCGACTTGCGGCACACTCCACCGACGGTGACCCACCATATGCGCAAGAACCGCCCGATAACGATCATGACCAGACACTGCCACCTGTGATTCAGATAAATCATCGTAGACATCTGGTATACGAAAACCCAAATCATCATAATAGGGCGTCATCATCGGTGCCATCGGTGTCGAATCCATCGTCGAATAGGGCACCATATGATTAGGCGCTTGCCATAGCGCCCTTAGATAGAGATCGAGCCTACGCTCGACATCGACAAAGAGGGTACCATGCCGCTCTCGCTGAAGAACTGCCAGAGAATCAGGCGATTCAAGCTTGAAATATGCTTCTTGCCGTTCAGGATGGTTCAAATGACTGACCACCCCAAAGTCGACCCAGCGTTTAATACCCTCGGTTGTAAGTAGGCTCACAAGACGCGGTGCCTGCTCAAAGAAACCGGGTAACCCGGGGCTAGGAAAAGTCGTCTGCCGTCCGTGAATCGAACCCGAAGTTCGATGCATCAGATCAAGCCCAATCTCGATATAGCTTTCTATCTGCCTAGCAGCGCGTAGCTTGCGAGCGACCGGTGCCAATGACTGCAGAAATACGGAGATTGCCCGACTATTGGGCGATTGCTGCATCCGACCAATCGCATCCATCACATAGGAGAGTAGTTTCTGGTGGTCACCCGGTGCTGCATTAATGATGGCAGGCCACTCCTCCAGAAACACCAGCAATGGTTCAGCACCCCGACCAAGCTTACCGATCTTGCGTGCCGCCTGAATATAAGCGGCCAACTGCTGACTATCCAGCTGTCGGATCGCCTCGCCGTAACACGCCGAGAAGACATCAGCAACGGCAGCAAAGCCGCAATCTAATTCCTGCCAGGCAGACTGCACACGGAGATCATCAAACTCCCGGTTTCGTGCATCAGCGACTGGGCGTAAACCTATAGCCATGGTTTCAGCGTCTAAAGGTCTGTATGGAACATCAGCCAAAAATCATATCAATGGCATTATCTAGCGTAGCCCTGATATCGGCATCATCGGTGATCGGCCTGACCATAGCCATTCGACAGGCCTCGATTGGCGATACCCCCTGGACAATCATTTTTGCAGCATAGACGACCAGTCGGGTGGAAATACCTTCATCTAGCCCATGACCCTTCAAACGACGACCTGTGTGCGCCACCTTAACTAGACCAGCAACAGTGGACTCATCCAATCCGGTTTCTTTGGCAACGATGCTGGTTTCCAAAGCATCTGCAGGATAATCAAAGTCAAAGCCGGTAAAGCGCTGTTTGGTGGACTGCTTAAGGTCTTTCATGAGGGACTGATAGCCCGGATTATAGGAAATCACCAATTGAAAATCCGGATGCGCCTCAACGATCTCACCACATTTATCGAGTGGCAGCGTACGACGGTGGTCGGTTAGCGGATGAATCACAACCGTCGTGTCCTGACGTGCTTCAACCACTTCATCGAGGTAGCAGATCGCGCCGATTCGTGCCGCAGTTGTCAGCGGACCATCTAACCAGCGCGTGCCATTGGCATCCAGCAAATAGCGCCCCACCAGATCTGATGCTGTCATGTCTTCATTACAAGCAACGGTTATCAGAGGCAGCCCCAGCTTCCAGGCCATATATTCGACGAATCTTGATTTGCCACAGCCTGTTGGGCCCTTAACCATCACAGGCAAGCGCGCCTGCCAGGCTGCTTCGAACAATGCAACCTCATTATCAACGGCTTGGTAAAAGGGTTCTTTTTTGACGTGATACTGATCCTTGTTTGTCATCGTCTCATCTCATTCGCTGAGTTACAGAGTCCTAAAAAGAAAGCCTCGCGTTTGCGAGGCTTTCTAGGTTACTGCGGATTACTTGTGCGCACCGATCTTGTCTCGCCAGCCCGGATAAATCTTATCAGCGTCGTTCGGGAATGACTCGAACGCACGGGCAAACTCCTTGTGCTCTTTCGCCCACTGGATTGGATCAGCACCAGCCTTCCAACACTCATAGGCTTGACGCAGAGACTTCGCACCTGCAGCCGGGCTATCAATGTGACCGTAAGAACCACCGCCGGCCGTATTGATCACGTTGCCGTGTCCCAGATTCTCGAAAAAACCAGGCAAGCGGAGCGCATTCATGCCACCCGAAATAATTGGGGTGGTAGGACGCATGCCGTACCATTCCTGATGGTATGCAGGACCTGTATAGCTGTCACGCTCAATAATGTAGGCAATAGCACGATCGTCCGCGTCCCCTTCCATCTTGCCGAAGCCCATGGTTCCTACGTGAATCCCCGAAGCCCCCTGAAGGCGGCTCATTTTGGCGAGCACATAGGCGGTATAACCACGCTTTGCCGATGGGGAAGTCACTGCCCCGTGCCCGGCGCGGTGATAGTGGAGATATTGATTGGGGAAGTTACGACGCGCGGTCGTAATCATGCCCGGACCACCTACATAACCATCGACCAGGAATGCCACCTTGTCAGCATCCGGTCCGAATTGCTCGAGGATATAGTTACCACGGGCAATCATTTCGTAGTGATCGTCGGCGGTAATATTTGCCGAGAAGATTTTTGCTTCGCCCGTTTCATCCATCGCACGCTTCATAGCATCATAAACGAGTGGGATGACCTTCTTCATTGGTGCAAAAGTCTGGTTACCCTGGGGTTCATCATTCTTGATGAAGTCACCGCCAAGCCAGAATTCATAAGCTGCCTTCGCAAAGGGTTCCGGACGAAGACCCAGCTTCGGCTTGATGATGGTCCCTGCAATGTAGCCACCATCTTTCACTGGTCGACCAAGAATTCTCCAGAGATCCGAAATATCCTTGGATGGGCCATCGAACAATTCAATAGCACGACGCGGCATGTAGAAGTCGTACATCTTGGCATGCTCAATATCACCCATACCCTGATTGTTTCCGATGACTAGCGTCAGGAACGAAACAATCATCATGCGACCATCGGTAATATTCCGATCGAAAAGATCAATCGGATAGGCAATCCGCATTTCCTCGGTGGCTTCATCAATCATGTAAACCAGGGCATCCACACCCTTGGTGAATTCATCAGTCGTAGAGACTTCAACGTTGGTACCGGTGGATGATTCTGCCGCAAAGTGGGCGGCGGCTTCCAGATAGCCATGCCCTGACTTCGGCTTCATTTTGTAGGCCACGAGGATATGCTTCCCTCCGGCAATCAGATCTTCTTCCTTTAACGAGAGATCAGCATAACGACTTGATT
>CAZGHR010000017.1:7088-20762 GCA_964525545.1 uncultured Dechloromonas sp. | reverse complement strand
CCCGGGCCCTGATCCGAAACGACCAGCTTCACCTCACCTTCAACCTGTCGGATCGTCACCGTGACGGCGGTACCGGCCGGCGAATAGCGAATTGCGTTATCTACCAGGTTGCGAACCAGGACGGCCAAGAGCGCCGGATCACCTTTTACCGAGGCAACGTTACCTTCGTTAAGCATGCACTCTACGTTTTTATCCAAGGCCTGCGGCGTTAGATCTGCGATGACGTCCACAGCGATACGACGCAAATCGCAGACGACAAAGCCACCGATGAGACTGACGCTATCAAGGCGCGCCATCGTCAGCAGTTGACCCAGCAAATGGGTAGCCCGATCACTGGCCTGCACGACCAGTGCCAGCGCATGATCGCGCTCTGCTCTATCGGTGGCGGCAATCGCGACCTGAGCATGCGTACGAATTGCAGCGAGCGGCGTGCGAATTTCGTGTGCGGCATCGGCGGTGAATCGTCGTTCCTGCTCAATCGACGCGGCCACCCGTTCGAGCAAGCGATTCGTCTGCTCAATAATCGGATGCAGCTCACCTGGCACGTCCACGAGATCAATTGGATCTAATCGCTCTGGTGAGCGCTGTCCGATAAAGATGGCTAAGCGACGGAGCGGCATAAATCGCGAGCGCATCATGAACACCAGGCTGATGGCCAGCAACAGTAAGCCAATCGCAAACGGCGTCAGTAATTGTTTAGCTAGCTCAGCACCAATCGCGTGGCGCGCTTCTAGTGTTTCTGCCACGAGAATAAGATGACCGTGTCGCGTGTCACGCAAACTGTAGACACGCCAGCTACGCCCATCGATGCGTCGATCCGAGAACCCTTTCGTCTGATCTGTGAGCGCATCTTTTGGTGCCGAAGTTGAGCGTGCTAACAACCGACCTTTTTCGGTCCATATCTGAAAAGCTACTTTGCGGGCATATCGATGTGACGGCAGCTCATCAGGAATCTCGTCAGAACCATCGCTACTCAGTACAGCGAGTAGCGCGGCTGTTTGTGCCAAGTGCGCGTCAAAAAGTTCATCGCCTTCAGAAACGGCGTTATGCCATGCGCTGATGCTCAAAGCCACCCAGATTAGTGCAACGAGACCCAGCGTCCCGGACAGCAACTGAAGTTGCAAACTGCTTGAGCCCCTTCGGGCTCGTTGCCACCAAAGCTTCAGTTTCATTTCGGCATAATGTAGCCAACACCACGTACGGTTTTAATAACCTCTGTAGCTGTTTTACGGCGCAAATGGTGCACATGCACTTCCAGGGCATTCGATTCGACTTCTTCGCCCCAAGGGTAGATCTTTGATTCAAGCTGGGCACGGGTTAACACACGCCCGGCATTCAGCATCAGCTCATGCAGCAGATCAAACTCACGTGGCGAGAGCTCTACTTCTTTCTGTTCGTAACGCACATCCCGCGATGCCGGATCGAGCGTTAGCTCACCTACTTGCATAATGGGTGCCGCGGCGCCTGCCGCACGACGAATCAACGCCCGTAAACGTGCAGCCAGTTCTCCGAGATCGCATGGCTTCACCATGTAGTCATCGGCACCGGAATCAAGGCCATCAATCACATCCTGTGCTGTATCGCGTGCCGTCAGAACAAGCACGGGTAATTTCTGCTCATTCGCACGGACACGTTTCAGCACTTCAAGCCCATCCAGCTTAGGCAAGCCAAGATCAAGCACTACCGCACTGAAGGTGTCATGACGCAAAGTTTGCCATGCTGCTTCACCATCCTTGACCCACTCGGGATGAAACCCTGCCTGACGCAACCCTACCTGCAAGCCTTCACCCAGCATTGGGTCATCTTCTACAATCAGAATACGCATCGTTTTATCCTCTGAGAGCGTCAGTATGCCTTAGACCTTAGATCAAGGCATTAACCAGGGCAGCTGCCCACTCAGTAAGGCCCACAGAAATGTGATCAATCCTGCAAGCAATAACACCCCGACAATCCACTGCGGATAACGGATCGCTTCAACTGCCACGCCCCGCTTGTGCCCATTAATCATGGCACGCGCCAGATTCTCACGATGCAAAACGCTGGAGACTAATACCCCAACAATATGAACGCCAATAATGATGAGCAAGACATTGACGATACCTTCATGCAATTCGCCGATCCAGTCGCCATAGTCATTAAAGCTTGCCCACCCGGTCAACACGGTGAGCAGACCCAAACTTAATATACCCACGATTGCCAAGGCACCTGCCGGATTGTGGCCCGTAAAATGTTCCGGGCTCCTGGTCAGCAAAGAGCGTAAATACCCCAATACCTGACGAGGACCGCGGACAAATTGACTAAACCGGGCGTATCGACTGCCCACAACACCCCAGAGCATTCGAAACAACAGGAGTGCGCCAAATGTGTAGCCTGCCGTGACATGCCAAAGCTGCCACCGCTCAGACTCACTCGTCAGGTAGGCAATAACAAAGCAGAGCACCAGTAACCAGTGAAAAATCCGGGTGGGAATATCCCACACCAGAATCCGGGTCTCTTCTTGTACAGCTTGTGACTGTTGTGCCATGTCTGTCATATCAATTAGCGCGATGCCAACCAGCCGGCACCTTTAATGTGCGCTCGCTGTAATCACCCTGTACCGCTTTGGTGTGGCATTGGGTGCAATCACTAAAGCTTTTACCTTTGGGTGCCGTTGCACCATGTTCTTTTACAAACCAGGCTGTTTTGGTCATACGGGCTGTCGGATCTGTTGGTGCCAGTTTGTCTTTCCATCCGGCATTGTTCACCAGATAGGAAAGAATAGTCCGGCTAGCCGGCACATCCACACTGGCATCGGTGCCGTAATGATTTTTCAGGCCATTGATCTGGGTTTCCCAACCGGCCTGCGTCATGCGCTGTGGCGGATAGGGCACATGGCAGCTGCCACACTCTTCGGTGTAATAAGACGGGTAGGGGCCGTAATTGTGATCACCGGCGATAGCACCGGCCGACAAGCCCGTGAAAAGTGTCGCCGCAAGTAGTTTGGTCCAATTTTTCATGTGAGATTCTTTCAAGATTTGACCGATAGCAGATAGGTCAACAGATTACCCTTTTCTTCCGGTGTGCACTCGCGTTTGAGCACATCGTTACAATTGCGTTTGAACCATTTGTTCACTTTGGCGGCATCGGTAAAGCGCGCCGGATTGGCATTAGGCGATAGGGGCTGAATCACTTTACCCGTGACAGTATGCTTACCTTCGGCGGCCGGGTTGTCTGTATGGCAACTTGAACAACTCCAATCGCCGCCGTGTTTGTTTTTATAAAATGACTCACCCGCTTTGGCAGAGAAGCCCTTAAATGCCGGATTTTGCGCTTTAGCTTCCTGCGCAAAGCTATCCAGAAAATTCTGTGGTGTTTCGGCATGCGCCGGCAAAGGCGCTGCGACAATTAACAGCGTTGCAGAGAAGCCTAAGACAGCCTTGATGATGTTGTGTAGGTGCATAATCTACTCCTTGAGTTTCTAATGGTCATTGTGCCGTAGCTTCATTATGGGATCCTTAATTGACCATAAAATCTACAGGGTTAAACGGAGTTTCCGATGACGACGCCTTTACGTACGATCTTAGCCACCATTTGCACCACTGTTTTATTACAAAGCCCGCTGTTCGCTGCAGAACCTGAGCTACCCACCATCAAACAGGTAGACCTCGAACGCTATGCAGGCCGCTGGTATGAAATAGCCCGTCTTCCGATGTGGTTTGAGCGCAAGTGCACCGGCAACATCACCGCCACGTACACGCCGCGTGAAGACAAACGGATTGATGTGTTAAATCGTTGTGCCACCAATGAAGGCTATATATCGGCCAAAGGCATTGCCGAAATGCCCAACCCTGCCGAACAGGGTCAGTTACGCGTTCGCTTTGCCCCTGATTGGCTGGCCTGGTTTCCAGTGGTCTGGGGTGACTACTGGATCATGGCCCTCGATCCGGAATATCGCTGGGTGATGGTTGGTGCGCCGAACCGTTCTTATCTTTGGATTCTGTCTCGCACACCAGCGCTCGACCCGCAGACCGTTAGCACACTCAAACAACAGGCAGCCTCACAGGGTTTCGCCGTGAATGAGATGATCAGCGTCACGAACCTTGCTCAGGAGTAGCTAGAGCGTCTCTAGGGTTTGCAATCGGATTACTGCCCAATCATTGATCGCCGCTTGCTCACCCTCGGGTATGCGATCCAGATTCTTATAGGCCATCGCCATGCGTGGATTCTGCCGTAACCACGAGGCATGTTGCATCAGAAAATACCAGTACAGCGTTGTATACGGACAGGCCTTGGGGCCTGTGCGCACGTCAGGCTTATACACACAGTGTTTGCACGCGTTGCTCATGCGCTTGATGTAGGCGCCCGAAGCAATATAAGGCTTGCTCGTCATGCGCGGACCTAATGCAAACAATGCCATGCCCAGCGTATTGGGTTCTTCTACCCAGTCCACCGCATCCACATAAACCGCAAGATACCAATCAGCCACCTGGCGGGGATTAAGGCCTGCCAGTAACGCAAAGTTACCCGTCACCATGAGGCGTTGTATGTGATGCGCATAACCATGGGTCAGGGTCTGACCAATCGCTTCTTTCAAACAGGCCGCCTGGGTTTTACCCGTCCAATACCAGCCCGGCAACGGGCGCTGCGCCTCCAGAAAATTAACGGCCGACCACTGCCCGGCATAACGCCAGTACACGCCCCGCACAAATTCACGCCACCCCAGAATCTGCCGGATAAATCCTTCCACCGCCGCCAAGGGCGCCGCACCTGAAGCCAGCGCTGCCTCAGCGCGATCAATCACCACTCGTGGGTTCAAGAGCTTGAGATTCATCGCCGCAGAAATCAGCGAATGCCAGAGAAACGCTTCGCCCTGCCACATGGCATCCTGCCAGTGCCCGAATTCCGGCAGACGATACTGAATAAAATCATCTAGCGCTTCAAGCGCCTCTTGCGACGTCACTGGCCAGCCAAAAGAGACAAGACTCCCCGGATGCTCGCTAAAGTAACGCTCGACATCAGCACAGACCTCGCTGGTTAACGCATCGGCTGCAAAGCGCCTCGCTTGTGGCACCGGTGGTGGACCGCCCGCACCAAAGCCTTTGCGGTTCTCGGCATCAAAATTCCACTGGCCGCCAACGGGCTGGCCGTCCTGCATCAGTACCCCAGTGCGTTGACGCATCCAGCGATAGAAAAATTCCATGCGCAGACTATCTCTTCCTGCCTTATCACTGCGCGCTGCCCATTGATTAAAGTCATCCAGACCGCACAGAAAATGCGGGTCCGGCATGATGCTGCATGCAAGACCCAGTGACTTGGCGCACTGCTGCAAAGCATCCCGTACGCGCTGATCACCCGGTTCTAACAAACACATCGCTGAAACATCCGGATGGGTTGCCACAAACTGACGCACCACGTCGGCCAGCGATGCACATTCATGCGTGCCGATGCGCCAGTAATCAATAGCGCGACCGATTGATAGCTGATGCGCGGCAAAGTGACGCATGGCCGAAAAGAAAAGTGCCGTGCGCGCCTTGTGGCTCCAGACATGCGTGGACTCGTCCGGCACCTCGGCCATCAACACAAAATCATTGGTCGTTGCTTGCGCCAGCAATGGGTGCGGGTCGGGATGCAACTGATCCCCAAGCACCAGAAACAATCTCGGCTTCTGGTGGTTTGTCATGATCTACCGCTTTAGCGCCGCGTAATCGCCGTCATGAAATACCAGCGGCACAGGCAACGGATCGGCGGCAAACCGGCTGACTTTGCCCAGATACAGGCGGTGATCACCGCCATCAAGTTGCTGGAAATTTTCTACTTCAAACCAGGCACAGCAACCGGCGAGTAAAGGTACACCGCTCAAACCCGGCGCCCAGGCAACGTCATCAAAAGGATTGTCCAGCGAAGAGGCGAATAGATTGGAAACCTCAGCCTGATCTTGCGACAGAATATTGATCGCATAACGTTTGGTCGTATCAAAGGTTGGCAAGTGGCGCGAGCTCAACTGCAAACTCCATACCACCAGCGGCGGCTCCAGTGAGACCGTATTAAACGAGCTCACCGTCAGGCCAATGGCTAAACCATCTGCATCCAGCGCCGTAATCACAGCAACCCCGGTCGGAAAACGGCCGAGCGCCACGCGCAAATCGCGTTGGGCATCACCTGTCGAGCCTGCTTGCTCGAAAGGAAAAGGTTCGGGATTTTCAGTCTCTGGAGACCGCGTCATTCGGGTCATGCCGGTTTCATGTGCAATGCGTTAGGATGGGCGCTGATTATACCGCTCACCCCGATGTTGCCGACTTAATACCCTATGTCTAAGAACGCCACCGCTCAAATCGATTCGGGTTCGATCACCCAGAACGCGCCTGCATTGTCGAAATTCACAGCGGCATTAGTGCGTTGGCAAAAGAAGCATGGCCGGCACGATCTGCCCTGGCAGCAAACCACCGACCCCTACCGCATATGGCTGTCGGAAATTATGCTGCAGCAGACGCAGGTGCAAACGGTTATTCCTTACTACGCACGTTTTCTGGAACGCTTTCCAACCGTTAAGGCCCTAGCCAAGGCCGATATTAACGATGTGCTTACGCTATGGGCCGGGCTGGGCTATTACGCCCGCGCCCGCAATCTGCACGCTTGCGCGCAAGCAATCGCCACCGATTACCAGGGAAAGTTTCCCAACGACCCTGCGGCACTTGCCGCATTACCCGGTATCGGCCGTTCCACCGCAGCGGCTATTTGCGCCTTTGCCTTCGGCCATCGCGCTGCTATTCTGGACGGCAACGTCAAACGGGTTTTCTGCCGGGTTTTCGGCGTCGAAGGGGTGCCCACAACCTCAGCAGTAGATAAACAACTATGGGTTCTGGCAGACACACTCCTGCCCAAAAAAGATATCGAAGCCTACACACAGGGCCTGATGGATCTAGGTGCCACCTGCTGTACGCGCACCAAGGCTCAATGCAATACCTGTCCGATGGCCGGTTTCTGCAATGCGCTACAAACAGATCGCGTCAGCGAACTGCCGCATCGCAAAGCAAAAGCGAGTCTGCCGGTACGCACCAGCAAAGTCTGGTTGATTCGTGATGGCGATCATGTCTGGCTAGAACGCCGTCAGGCGTGTGGTATCTGGGGCGGGTTACTCAGCCTACCCGATGCCGGCAGCGTGCAATTACCCGGCACGGCTGTTGCGCTGGAAAGCAAGCAGGTGCGCCATAAATTTACGCACTTCGAGCTGCAGGCAGAAGTAGCGCGTTACGTGATTAAAAGCACATCGCAACCCGTTGCCTTGAATCGACATCGCGAACTGGATGCCTATCCACTCGCCGATGCGGAAGATCTGGCGCTACCCACGCCTTGGCGCAAATTACTCGTGGCCGAGCGCGATGCCGAAGACCACTAGGTCTTAAACGGCACCACCCCAGCGTTTGCCCAGCGTATGCGGCACACGTAACTGATCCAGTATGCGCGCCACAATAAAGTCCACCATATCTGCCACGCTCTGCGGGTGCTCATAGAACCCAGGTGATGGCGGCACAATCACGGCACCGGCACGCGCCAGGCGCAGCATGTTTTCCAGATGGATCACCGAGAATGGTGTTTCGCGCGGCACCAGAATCAGCGAGCGGCGCTCTTTCAGCACCACATCAGCCGCCCGCTCGATCAGGTTATCGGCCAAACCCGCAGCAATGCTCGCCAGCGTCCCCATCGAACATGGGCATACCACCATGGCATCCGGTGGATTAGACCCCGAGGCCACCGGGGAAAACCAGGCATCGCGCCCGTAAACCAGTAGCTTGCCCGGGCGATCCGGAAACTGTTGTTGCAGCAACTGCAAGGCTTCATCCGGCGAGGACGGCAAACGCAAACTCAGCTCCTGCTGCGCCACCACCTGTGCGGCTTGCGAATAGATCAGCTCAACGGTCACGCCAGCCGACAACAGGCAATCCAGCAGGCGCAGCCCGTACGGCAAGCCGGAGGCGCCAGTCCAGGCGAGGCATACACGTTGCGGTACCGCTGCAGGGCGATTAATGAGTTCAGTCATGGCTGGGTATTGTGCGGCAGATTTTCATTACTGGCTACGCCATACGCATTCGGCTGCATGAGCCAGGCAACAATCAGCCCGTTGAGCAATCCGAAGAATAACGCGGCACCAATGAATACCGGTGCCAGCACCCATACCCCGGGACTAGGCACCAACCACACACGCACGATTAAAAGTTGCGTCAGCATATGTGCCAGTGCCGCCAGAATCGACAAGCTGACAGGCCCGAACCATCGAGATTGATGCGTCACAAGCGGCCGAGCAACCAACAAAACGGCCAGCGAGGCCACGGCCCCACCGAGCGATAAGACAAAGCCGGGTGCCAGAAACTGACCGACCAGCAAACTCACTGCCAGCACACGTAGCAACGTGACCCAAGCGGCCGTCACCCAGTCATAGCGCAGCAGAACCAATAGCGTCACGATATTCGCCAACCCGGGTTTAACCCCCGGCAACGGGCTGGGTACGGCGGATTCCACCAACGCAATTGCAATTGCTGCGGCGGTTAACCGGGCAATACGATGATCATCAGGCGTCAGAGCAAGTCGATGCAACATATCAGTAGGCCATCGATTCGTAAGTCGCCTGGCCGCCGGTAAGCGTCAAACTAATGTGATTCGGCGCGCACAGCGCCATCTCACCCGGGCGTGTGAGCCATCCCTGGCGCACACAGTACTGACGAGGCCCCGGGTCACTCACAACACGCGCACGCCCGGATTCGATACGGATCATTGTGGTGCCCAACGGGCCGACCACCGACATGGTTCGATCTTCACTGAGCGGATACGCAGCCACCAGCACACCATCCCGCCGCACTTGCGCCTGAGCCGCAGGACCAGATTGCCATAGTGATAACGTCAATACCGCCCAGCCAGCAATGCCGGCGAGCAATATCAGCACATCACCGGGTTTCAGGAGCTTTTGGATCTTTAGTTTCGGGAACCAGTTCACGGTGTCGCACCAGAACATCCGGTCGATTGGCAAATTGTGTGGCCAACCACTCGGTCATCCATACCGAGCGATGTTGCCCACCGGTACAGCCAATAGCCACCGTCAGATAAGAACGATTGTCATGGCCATATTTAGGCAACCAATCTGTCACAAAACGGGCAATATCTTCACGCAACTTCAACGCATCGGGCTGCGCTTCGAGAAAAGCCGCCACCGGTGCATCTTTGCCGGTTAACGGGCGCAACACCGGGTCGTAATGCGGATTGGGCAGGCAACGCACATCAAACATGATGTCGGCATCACGCGGCACGCCATGCTTGAAGCCGAAGGATTCAAACACCAGCGTTAATCCATCCTGGCTATCGACCTTGAGAAAATCACGAATCCAGGCGCGCAGCACGGCGGGCTTAAGATGACTGCTATCCAGGCGGTGCCCCATCTCGGCCACGGGTTCAAGCAAGGCCCGTTCATGGCGCAAGGCTTCGGCCAGCGTCATCGTTTCGCTCGTCAGCGGGTGCGCCCGGCGTGTTTCGGAGAAACGTTGCAACAATGTTTCATCATCGGCGTCGAGAAAAAGCACGCTCACACGCGCATCGCGCCGTAAGTCTTCCAGGGCTTTAGGCAACGCCTCCAACGAAGGGCCGCTACGCACATCAACCGCCACACCAATCCGCGTATAGCCATCGCGCCGCAAATGGCCCACCAGCACGGGCAACATATCGGCCGGTAGATTATCGACGCAGTAATACCCCGCGTCCTCCAGCACAGCAAGGGCGATCGATTTACCGGAGCCAGAAAGGCCACTGATGACAACGAGTTCCATATGGGTTCAGTATAGCTGGGGAATACGCCATAATGGTGACACAATGATCAACATCGAGGCGCTGCCTCAGGTGCACCATGAAACTGCTAGACCTGCCTTTTCTGGCCGAAATAACGGCCATTCGCCGCGACATTCACGCGCATCCTGAACTGGCCTTCGAAGAAAGCCGCACCGCTGATGTGGTCGCCCGCGCGCTCGAAAGCTATGGCATTGAGGTGCATCGTGGCCTGGCCGGTACCGGCGTGGTGGGTGTCATCAAAGGCACACAGGGCAACAGCAAGCGCATGATCGGCCTACGCGCCGATATGGATGCGCTCCCCATGCCGGAACTTAACGAGTTTCCACACCGCTCACGCCACGCCGGCAAAATGCATGCCTGCGGCCATGATGGCCACACCGCCATGCTACTGGGCGCCGCACGCTATCTTGCAGAACATCGTGATTTTGATGGCACAGTGGTTCTGATTTTCCAGCCGGCCGAAGAGGGCGAAGGCGGCGCGCGCGTCATGATCGAGCAGGGCCTCTTCCAGCAGTTCCCGGTGGATGCCGTTTTCGGACTACACAACTGGCCGGGGCTACCCGTAGGTCAGATGGCTGTGATGCCCGGGCCCGTTATGGCCGGCACCTGTGGTCTGGAAATTCTTATTCGTGGCCACGGGTGTCACGCAGCGATGCCTCACCAAGGGGTCGACACTATTCTTGTCGGCACCCAGATTGTGCAAGCCATGCAAAGCGTAGTCTCTCGCAACCTGCACCCCTGTGATGCAGGCGTTATTTCAGTCACGCAATTCCATGCCGGTGATGCCTGGAATGTCATTCCGGAAGATGCGGTTCTGCGTGGCACGATCCGCACCTTTAAACCGGAAGTGCAGCAACTGGTCGAGCACCGGATTCAGGAAATCTGTAACGGCATTGCCGCAACTTATGGCGCCCAGATCGAAGTCCGGTATGAGCATCGCTACCCACCCACCGTCAATAGTGCGCCTGAGGCGCACTTCTGTCAGGAAGTCGCCTCACGTCTGCTCGGTTCTGAAAACGTGATCAAAAACGAGCTGCCTTCGATGGGCGCCGAGGACTTTGCCTACATGCTGCTCGAAAAACCGGGTTGTTATGTCTGGCTAGGCAATGGGCCGGGCGAGGGTGGCTGTACGCTGCATAACCCACACTATGACTTTAACGATGACATTACTGCGCTGGGCATCTCTTACTGGGTCTCGCTGACGCAAGACTTTCTTGCTAACAAGCACTAATGCCGTTAACCCGGTCAGAGCGCAGCGCGCAAATCTGCTGTAGAAACTGAAACGCGCTGTTGCTTCTGCATGAATTCAAGCAGCACAAAACTGCGCTGCTCGCCATCAGCTATTTCAAAAACGCCTTCCAGGCCGAGCAAAGGGCCGCTAACAACGCGAATATTGTCGCCAGATTCAAAGAGTGTCTTCCTGATATCTTGCGTTCGTTCACGAACCGCTTCCATGACCTCGTTCGAGACAACCGCGTAGGCCTGGCCAAAACGCACCAGACCAGCAACCCCCAGTGTCGACCGGATTGGCCCCCAATTGTCGTTGCCCTCTTCGAGGTGCAAAAACAGATAGCGGGGAAACAGCGGTTCCATCTTCTTCAAAAGCTTGCCACGCTGTAAACGCTCGACTTCCATTAACGGCAAATAGGTCTCATAGCCCTGGCGGACGAGGTTTTCCAACGCCCGCGCTTCATTGCGGGGTTTGCTTTGAACGAGATACCAAGCGCGAGCCATAATGCACGCATTTTAACCATACACTTTTTGCATTCGCCAACCCATTGATTTACTTGACGTAGCGCCCTCAGACCCGTATTGTCACGGCTTGGATTAATGCCACGCGCCGATTTGAGCTCCTCAGCTTGCGGGCGCGTTAAAAAATACTGCTAAAGCGATGGGATGCCGAACACCCGCCGCTTACAGCTCCGCTGACCGGCGGGTTTTGTTTTTAAAGATGATTGCCATGAACGCACCAAAAGCCGCACCGCAACCTGATCGTACCGAAGAGATTCTTTCCCTCCTGAAAGAACGTGTCCTTGTGCTCGATGGTGCTATGGGCACCATGATTCAACGGCACAGCCTGACCGAGGCAGATTTTCGCGGTGAACGCTTTGCCAGCCACGCACATGATCTCAAGGGCAACAACGACCTGTTGCTGCTGACGCGCCCCGATGTCATTCAGGGTATTCACGAGCAGTACCTGGCAGCAGGTGCAGACATCATTGAAACCAACACCTTCAATGCAACGCGTCTCTCCCAGTCTGACTACAAACTGGAAGACATCGTCTACGAACTCAACGTTTCTGGCGCAGCACTCGCGCGTGCCGCCTGCGACAAATACACCGCACAGAACCCTGCCAAGCCACGTCTGGTGGCTGGCGTCATCGGCCCGACGTCGCGCACAGCATCGATTTCACCGGATGTAAACGATCCGGGAGCTCGTAACGTCACATTTGACGAGCTGGTCACCAATTACAAAGAAGCTGCCAACGGCCTGATCGATGGTGGCGCCGACATCGTCCTGATCGAAACGGTTTTCGATACGCTCAATGCCAAAGCCGCCGTTGTCGCCGTCGAGCAAGTTTTTGCCGATCGCGGCCGTCGCTGGCCCGTGATGATCTCCGGCACCATTACCGATGCTTCTGGCCGCACACTGTCCGGCCAGACCGCTGAAGCTTTCTGGATTTCCCTCGCGCATGCGCGCCCTATCTCTATGGGCCTGAACTGTGCGCTCGGCGCCAAAGAATTGCGCCCGCACGTAGAAACGCTATCGCGCATCTGCCCGACCTATATCTCTGCTCACCCGAATGCCGGTCTGCCGAATGCCTTTGGCGGTTACGATGAAACACCAGAGATGCTGGCTGAAGACATTCGCGAGTGGGCCGTGCATGGTCTGGTCAACATCGTCGGCGGTTGCTGCGGCACTACGCCCGATCACATCCGCGCCATTGCGAACGCCGTTGCCGATGTCACGCCACGCCAACCAGCCGAAGTACCGCACCGTCTGCGTTTGTCCGGCCTGGAGCCCTGTGAAATCGGCCCTGAATCGTTCTTCGTCAACGTGGGCGAACGCACCAATGTCACCGGTTCGCGCGCTTTCGCCAAGATGATTCTTGAAAGCCGTTTCGATGACGCGCTGGCGGTTGCCCGCCAACAGGTCGAGAACGGCGCACAGGTCATCGACATCAATATGGATGAAGCCATGCTCGATTCGGAAGCGGCCATGGTGCGCTTCCTACAGCTCATCGCTTCTGAACCAGACATCTCTCGCGTGCCGATCATGATCGACTCGTCGAAGTGGTCTGTTATCGAAGCCGGCCTCAAGTGCATTCAGGGCAAGGGCATCGTTAACTCGATCTCGATGAAAGAGGGCGAAGCCGAGTTCCTGCGTCAGGCGCGTCTGGCGCGTCAGTACGGCGCTGCGGTCATCGTCATGGCGTTTGACGAAAAAGGTCAGGCCGACACCTTTGCCCGCAAAACCGAAATCTGCGAACGGGCTTACAAGTTGCTCGTGGCCGATGGCTTCCCAGCTGAAGATATCATCTTCGATCCGAATATCTTCGCTATTGCCACCGGTATTGCTGAGCACGATGGCTATGCCGTCGACTTTATCGAAGCGGTGCGCTGGATCAAAGCACACCTGCCACACGCCCATATTTCCGGCGGCGTTTCGAACGTGTCGTTCTCGTTCCGTGGCAACGACCCGGTTCGCGAAGCCATTCACACGGTCTTCCTGTACCACGCCATTCAGGCCGGCATGACCATGGGTATCGTTAACGCCGGCCAACTCGGCGTGTACGATGAGATCGAACCCGAGCTACGCGCCAAGGTCGAAGATGTGGTGCTCAACAAGCACGCCGGCGCTGG
>CAZGHR010000017.1:3833-6988 GCA_964525545.1 uncultured Dechloromonas sp. | reverse complement strand
AAGTCTGCCCGTGTCATGAAGCAGGCGGTCGCCCATCTGGTGCCGTTCATCGAAGAAGAAAAAGCCCGTACCGGCGCTGCTGCCAAAGGCAAACTGGTCATCGCCACGGTTAAGGGTGACGTACACGATATCGGCAAGAACATTGTGGCCGTGGTGCTGGGCTGTAACGGCTATGAAGTGGTCGACCTCGGCGTCATGGTTCCTTGCGAGCAGATCCTCAAGGCGGCGCGTGAACATAACGCACAAGTGATTGGCTTGTCAGGCCTCATCACCCCGTCACTGGAAGAGATGAGCCACATCGCCAGCGAAATGGCGCGCCAGGGTTTCGACACACCACTCATGATTGGCGGCGCAACCACGAGCCGTGCACACACCGCCATCAAGATCGCACCGAACTATGCACATCCGGTCGTCTATGTGCCCGATGCCTCGCGTGCCGTGGGTGTGGTGTCGAATCTACTCTCGTCAGATGCGGCCAAAGCACAGGCTTACAAAGACGAACTGAACGCCGACTATGAAAAAGTCCGTCAGCAACACGCCAATAAGAAGGGCGTTACGCTGGTTTCGGCTGAGACGGCACAAGCCAATGCCTTTGATGGTTTCGGTGGTGAGTTTGCCAGTTACCAACCCGTTGCCCCACAACACACCGGCGTTCAGGTGATCGAACCGGCTTTGGCCGATCTGGTGCCTTATATCGACTGGAGCCCTTTCTTCCAGACCTGGGATCTCACGGGTTCATTCCCGGCCATTCTGGAAGACAAGGTCGTTGGTGAAACAGCCAAACAGGTCTACGCCGATGCGCAGGAAATGCTCCAGCAACTGGTTGCAGAAAAATGGCTCAACCCCCGTGGTGTATTCGGCCTATTCCCGGCCAACCGCGTCGGCGACGACATCGAGATTTACACCGACGAAGCACGCCAGCACACCGGTATGATCTGGCATAACCTGCGCCAGCAACAGGAACGTCCGGCCGGCAAACCGAACTGGTGTCTGGCCGACTTTATTGCGGAGAAGAAACCTTCTGGCACAACGCCTGACTGGATCGGTGGGTTTGCCGTATCGTGCGGCGAAGGCATCGAACCACACCTAAAGCGTTTTGAAGATGCGCATGATGATTACCGTTCCATCATGCTCAAGTCGCTTGCCGATCGTTTGGCGGAAGCCTTTGCCGAATGGCTGCACCGCGAAGTACGCATGAAACACTGGGGTTATGCGGCTGACGAAACCCTGGATAATGCGGCACTCATCAAAGAAGCCTATCGCGGCATCCGCCCGGCACCTGGCTACCCGGCTTGCCCTGATCATCTGGCTAAGCGCGGTCTTTTCGAACTGCTCGATGTGCCCAAGCTGGCGGGCATGACGCTCACCGAATCCTGCGCCATGTGGCCCGCTGCCTCGGTCTCCGGTTTCTATCTGGCGCACCCGGCTGCCCGTTATTTTGCCGTCGGCAAAATCGGCACGGATCAGCTGGAAGATTGGGCCAGACGCTGCGGCCTACCGGTCAGCGACGCACAGCGCTGGTTGGCGCCTAATCTATAACAAACCATCAGGCCACGTAAGTGGCCTGATTCTTTTTACGCCGCAAAATCCTTGGGGGCTTCCCAGGTGATTTCTTTCTTTTCACGTTGCGCCTGATCAAGCATCTTGATAAAAGGTTGAGCCCGTACCGATAATCCGACCAGTTCGTGCGGCTCTATGCCCACATCGGGAATAGGCAGCTCTTCACGCCGTTCACGGCCTTCCCGCACACGCTTCTCCTGCTCGGTTAATGCATGCAGACGTACAAGAGCAGGTGCCATCTCCTCCACAGTAATCACACCACGTTTTGTGGCGGTTTTACCGATGACTTTAAGTAGTGCGCGTGCGACATCATCAAACATCAGCAGATTGGCTGTCGCCTGGGAAGAAAACCGGACCAACATAGCGCCTCCTTGGATTAACTGACGGGCTAGAAACCCGTCTTTTGCTCTCCTTTATAATACGCCATACCCCGATAATGAATAAAACAGAGAGCACCCATCATGCACGTACTTGAACCCCTGTTTGAACAGAACCGGATCTGGTCGGAAAGAGTCCAGGCAGAAACGCCCGAGTTTTTCAGCGACCTCGCCAAACTACAACAACCCGAGTATCTGTGGATCGGTTGCTCGGATTCGCGCGTACCGGCTAACCAGATCATGGGCCTGAAACCGGGCGAAGTTTTCGTCCATCGCAACATCGCCAACGTGGTGGTGCACAGTGATCTCAACTGCCTATCGGTAGTGCAATATGCCGTACAGGTTCTGCGTGTCAAACACATCCTGGTAGTTGGCCACTATGGATGTGGCGGCGTCAAAGCCGCCTTGGACGGTGTGCGCATCGGTCTGGCGGATAACTGGTTACGCCACATCCATGATGTGCGACAAAAGCACCAGGCCATTCTGGATGCCGCACCCGAGGCCGAGCGTCTCGATAAATTGTGTGAATTAAACGTTATTGAACAGGTGCTCAACCTGGCCCAGTCCACCGTGCTGTACGACGCCTGGTCACGTGGTCAGGAAATTACGGTTCACGGTATGGTGTACGGCCTCAAGGATGGCATTGTCCGCAATCTGAATATCTCCATTCATAGTCTCAATGCCATCTGCCCGGCTTATAACCACGCGCTGAGCACCTTTCTGACTGAAGCCTGAAATGACAAACGCCGCAAACGGAAGTGAACGCGGCATTAACCCGTATCAGCGTCGTACCCTGCTGGCCGGGGCTGTTGGTAATGCGATCGAGTTTTACGACTTTATCGTTTACGCTTATCTGGCAGGTTACTTTGCTGCCCAGTTTTTTCCGACGCATGATCCCGTTGCCGCTATGCTGGCCAGCTATGGGGCATTTGCGACCGGCATGATCATGCGTCCGGTAGGCGGCATCGTCTTCGGTAATATTGGTGATCGCATCGGTCGTAAGGCAGCGCTGCAACTCTCTGTCCTGCTCATTGCCATTCCCACCTTGCTCATTGGTATGATGCCTACTTACGCCACCATAGGTTTGTGGGCACCGATTCTATTGATTCTGCTGCGCATGCTGCAAGGGCTTTCCGTCGGCGGCGAGTACTCTTCGTCTATTGTTTTTCTGATTGAACATGCCCCACCCAAGCAACGCGGCTTCGTTGGCGGATTCAG
>CAZGHR010000017.1:0-3733 GCA_964525545.1 uncultured Dechloromonas sp. | reverse complement strand
ATCGTTTCCTTCGTTGGTTTCATGTATTGCGTTCCGTGGATGGTTAAAGAAGCGGGTGTGCCAACCACGCTCGCACTTGCCGTGAATATGTTTGGCTTGCTCATGGTGAGTTTGCTTTCCATCGTAGGCGGCCGGCTTGGTGATCGTTTCGGTCGCCTGCGTATCAGCCGTATTGGTGTGCTGATTCTTTTTCTATGTGCCTGGCCCGCTTTTACTCTTTTCCGTAGCGGCGACACCATTGCCATGTTATGCGGTGGCTTGTTGCTTGCCATTGGACAAGGTTTCTTTCTCGGCCCTTTGTCAGCCTGTATGGCAACACTCCTGCCCAAGCAAGTGCGGGTCACAGGACTATCCTTTGGCTACAGCCTCGCCGTTGGTGTATTTGGTGGGTTGGCGCCAATGCTGACCGAATTTCTAATTGCACGATTTGGCTTATCCATGGCACCTGCACTGGTGATCATGATCGGTGCACTGGTTTCACTGATCACACTTTCTCTGCATCCGCTCTGGCGACACAACTCCGGCCATCTGCCCGAAGACGATTTACCTGTTACGACATCGGCTGCCTGACATGCATCTCGGCATAGACTTAGGCGGCACTAAAATCGAAGCAGCCGTACTGGATGCCGACGGCAGTTTCAAATTCCGTGAACGCGTTCCTACACCACAGGGTGACTACCGCGCCACCTTAGCGGCCATCCAGTCGCTAGTTGTGCGCGCCGAGTCGGCACTTCACGCGCATGTCACTGCAGTGGGTGTGGGTCATCCGGGGTCGACCAATCCGCTCGATGGCCAGATACGCAATGCCAATTCCACATGTCTTAACGGTCAGACGCTACAGCATGATCTTCAGGCGCTGTTAGCGCGGCCGATCACGCTGGCGAACGATGCGGACTGTCTCGCACTATCTGAAGCTACAGACGGAGTCGCCAGTAACAACCGCTCTGTATTCGGCGTCATACTGGGGACAGGTGTTGGCGGTGGTTGGGTGATCAATGGCCGTTTATTACAAGGACCTAACGGGCTTAGCGGCGAATGGGGACATAACCCACTGCCGATTGTCCACTCTAACGAAATGCCGGGCCCCGTTTGTTACTGTGGCAAACACGGCTGCAACGAAGCCTGGCTCTCTGGTCCCGGTCTGGTTGCTGATTATCAGCGTCAATCTGACGATGACACAATCAAAGATGTGCCCACTCTCATTAACGCCGCTGCGCAGCGCAACTTACATGCCCAACAGGCGCTATATCGGCACACGCAGCGCCTGGCACGCGCCTTGGCAGTGATTATTAACGCGGTTGACCCAGCCGCTATAGTTCTGGGCGGTGGTGTTTCTCAACGGCCCGGGCTCATCGATAATCTGTACACAGCCTTGCCAGCTCATATCTTCTTACCGGCTGGCTCGCCCGTGCAAACTAAGATTCTTTTACCTGCTTTCGGTGACAGCTCTGGCGTACGCGGCGCCGCCCGCCTGAACACTTAGCACTCCAGCGGGTCGACTTCTACGCCCCAGCGCACACCACCGGGCGCATGGCCACGCGTCATGCCACGGCCGGCGCTGATCATTGGCAGCCATTGATTCAGGAAGTTTTGTAGCGCAATTCGGCTAGGCGACTCCAGCAACAGTTGCGCGCGCTCCCGACCAGCCAGACGCACCATACGCATGGGGACAGGATCATAAATAAACACGTCCGGATGCTGTTCCTGCGGTACCAGTATGCGAATACGCTGCAGAAACTCGAGGACGTTATCAATCTGTTTCGCTTCTGCACGTACAATCGCTTGCGCGGCATAGGGTGGAAAGCCGGCTTGCTGACGCGCCGTTAATTCCAGATCCAGAAACGCCGGGGTGTCGTGACGTAACAGGCATTGATAGAGCGGATGTTCCGGATGCTCGGTTTGTACAATGACACGCCCCGGCTTATCTGCGCGACCCGCTCGGCCAGCCACCTGCATCAACTGCGCAAACAGACGTTCCGGTGCGCGCCAATCGGCTGCAAACAACCCGGCATCAGCACCCACAACACACACACGGGTGAGTGCCGGAAAGTCATGACCCTTGGCTAGCATTTGTGTGCCCACCAGAATATCGACATCCTGCGACCGGATCTGCGCTTCGAGCGCCTCCCACTGTTTACGTGTCGTCGCTACGTCGCGATCGACCCGCAAGATACGGGCTTCAGGAAAATGCTTATGCAGCGCTTCTTCGATGCGTTGCGTGCCGCGCCCCAAGGGTCGTAAATCGGCATTGCCGCAATCCGGACACTGACGGGGAATCGGTGAAGTGTCACCGCAATGATGACAGCGCAATGTGCGATCCAGGCTATGCACCACAAGGTGTGCGGCGCACCGGCGACAGTTAGATACCCAGCCGCACGCCGTGCAGGTGAGTACGGGCGCATAACCCCGACGGTTTATAAACAGCAAGCTCTGTTCTTTAGCCGCCAACCCCTTGGCTAGCTCATCCAGCAGCTGTGCCGATAATCCTTCGTCTAGCGTTAGGCGTCGTGTATCCAGCAGGGTGATGTCAGGTAGCACGGCATCTGCATGGGCACGCTCTGGCAGATCCAACCGTTTATAGCGCCCACTTTGCACATTGGCCCAGCTTTCCGGCGATGGCGTTGCAGACCCTAGAACAACCGGCACGCCAGCCTGATGCGCCCGCCACACAGCAAGATCACGTGCGTGATAACGCATACCTTCCAGCTGCTTATAGGCCGGGTCGTGCTCCTCATCAATGATAATGAGGCCAAGCTTGGGCATCGGCGTAAAAACTGCAAGCCGTGTGCCAATTACGATCTGTGCCTCACCGGTCAGTGCTGCCGCAAAATGCCGAGCACGGGCAGCCTCGGTGACTTCACTATGCAGACTCACCACGGGAACGCCTGGGAAGCGCTGTGCAACACGCGCTTCAAGCAAGGGGGTCAGATTAATCTCGGGCACCAACAACAAAACCTGTTTGCCTTGATCAAGCACCGCCTCAATCAGGCGTAGATACACTTCAGTTTTGCCGGAACCGGTAATCCCGAATAATAGATTCGCTGAGTAACCATTAAGCCGCGGCAACAGATCATCCAGCACGGCAGACTGTCCAGGCGTTAGCAAGGGCTGTGAAGACGCAGCGCGCTCGGGTTGACTCACTGCCTTCAGCTGGCGGCGCTTCACCGGGTCCGGCTTGCGCAGACCGGTTGGAATCGCCTGTAACAACGCCTCACCGGGTGCCGCCTGATAATAACTCGCCGCAAACAGACACAGGTTGATCCAATCGTCAGGCAACGGCGGCAAATCTCGCAAAATGCTTTCCGCGGCTTTTAGCTGCGTGGCATCGGGTGCGTCTCCCGCTATCTCTGAACCCTGCAAAGGCAAAACGGCCAGAATCACCCCGACGCGGCGCCCGGTTCCGAAAGGAACGACTACCCGCAGACCGACATCTGCCGGCGTGGCATCTGCCGGGGCAAGGTAATCAAAATTGACCGCCAGCGGCGCATCAATCGCCACACGCAAACGCCACAAAACGGCCTGATTTTCAAGGGGTTTTTGCATGCCGAATCGCTATGCTCGCGTTAGCGGATATTTCTTAACGGAGTTCTCTGCCAAACAACGCAACGCATTGATATATATAGGCAAAGCGATGTTTTTACATTGTGGATAACTTTGTGGGTAAAAGACCCAAGGTAGCCGTCTTGACAGGTTGAAACCAGCCACAGCAGCGACTTGCACTCGGGTCTTTCCC
>CAZGHR010000016.1:0-20847 GCA_964525545.1 uncultured Dechloromonas sp. | reverse complement strand
GGTTATTGGCACGGTAAATCAAAGACGAGGACCTCTGCTTTGTTGCCGTTGCTAAGATCAACAACAGTTTCATCGCGTAGCATTAACGCATCACCGGCGCTCAGCGCTTTTCCATTGACCGTGCTGCTGCCGCGTGCGACGTGGACGTAGGCCATGCGCTGCGGTGGCAGAGGATGTGTGGCGGTTTCTGCGCCATCAAACAGGCCGGCATACAGACGGGTATCCGTATGAATGGTCACCGCCCCCTGTGCGCCGTCCGGTGCGGCGACGAGGCGTAATTTGCCTCGCTTTTCCGCAGGGTCGAATGCGGTCTGTTCGTATTCCGGGGAGAGATCCTTCTGGTCGGGCATGATCCAGATCTGCAGCAGATGGCAGGTATCGGTGCTATGGCGATTGAATTCGCTGTGAAAGACACCGGTGCCGGCCGACATACGTTGCACCTCATTGGGGCGGATCACCTCCTGATGGCCCATGCTGTCCTGGTGGGTGAGTTCGCCTTCGAGAATATAGGTAACGATTTCCATATCCTTATGCGGATGCATGCCGAAGCCAGTGCCCGCAGCTACCCAGTCTTCATTGATGACGCGTAGCGGCCCGAAGTGCATGTGGTTGCGGTCGAAGTAATCAGCGAAGGAAAAACTGTGAAACGAGCGCAACCAGCCGTGGTCAGCATGGCCCCGTTCTTTGGCAGGTCGTTTGATCAACATAATGAATCTCCTTGATGCGTGTACTTTAGTCTTACAGGCAGTGATGTGGCTTTGATCAATTGATGGCATCATTCAAATTATTTGAACTATTGGATCGGCTATGCAACGTTCGCCTCTAACGCCCGAATTGCTCGAAATGGTCAGTTTGATTGCCAGAAGCGGCAGTTTCGCTGCAGCCGCGCGGATTTTGGGTAAGGTACCTTCTGCCGTGACCTACAGTATTCGTCAACTCGAAGAGCAGTTGGACGTGCTGCTTTTTGACCGAAGCTCTCGGCAAGCGCGTTTGACACCTGCCGGCGCAGAGCTGGTTCAGGAGGGCGACCGATTACTCGCCGAGTTAGAAACGGTGGGGCAACGGATTAAACGTGTGGCTACAGGTTGGGAGCCCCAGCTGAATATCGCTGTTGATAGCATCATTGACGAAGGCACGGTGCTTGATCTTATTGGCGAATTTCTTGCGTTGAAGCCACCGACGCGCATTCGGTTGGCGCGCGAAACTTTGTCGGGCACCTGGGAAGCTTTGGTCAGCGGGCGTGCAGACCTGGCCATTGGCGTTGCTGATCAACCGTCACCCCCCGCGGGTATCCAGAGTGCGCCGCTGGGAGAGGTACCTTTTCTCTTTGTCGTCGCGCCGGATCATCCATTGGCCGATGTCAGTGATGCCATTACCGATGAATTATTGATGCCTTATCGAATGATCGCTCTGGCCGATAGTGCACAGCAAATGACGCCAATGACAATTGGCTTGCTGCCCGGGCAGGATGTACTGACAGTGCCTTCCATGGCTTTGAAGATCGAAGCGCAGATCCGCGGATTGGGTTGCGGGTATTTGCCCGAACCTTTGATTCGTGGTGAATTGAAGGCTGGGCGATTGGTTGAAAAATTACGTATGCCTCAACGTAGACCTGCGCATTTGTCTTACGCTTGGCGGGTAGGTGGGCGAGAGCCTGGCCCCGCACAACGATGGTGGTTAGAACGTCTGGACAAGCCGCGTACTCAAAATGCACTGATTGGTGTTAATTGATCTAAGATTCACACATTGGTGAATTAATCAGTGCCTTGATGCTTTAACAGGAGGGCTGAAGTGAACGACGTTCATAGTAAACCGATTGAAGCGCGTATCGATTGGCTCTCTGCTTTAGCGGCACGTCACGGGGAGGATTATCGAAGTCCTGAGGCTATGTTGGCGAGGGCTCGCTATCAGAGTCAGCATCCGACGGCGATTGCCGTTCTTAAATGTATGGACGGCCGAATTAATATTCCGGTAGCGACGGGCACACCCATAGGGTTGCTCATGCCATTTCGTAATCTGGGTGGACGATTTGACCTGGGTTGGCCCCATCTGGGGGAGGTTGTTACCCAGTATGTTATGGATAGAGTGCACGAAGGACGGCAGGTGTTGTTCCTGGTGACGTACCATTACTCACGGGGTGATCATCATCGAGGCTGTGCGGGTTTTGACTATGACCAACAGGCCGCAATTAATCATACGCAAGAGATCAAACAGCAGATTTCGACGATTTTTGGCGCTGCACATGGCACGGTTTATCCCCTGGTCTGTGGTTTTGAAACGGACGAAGATGCCTTGGTCTTGCACGGTGCCCATGGTCAGATACTTCGGGTTGCAGATCTTGATGACTGCAATCCGGAGACGTTAAGCGCCAAATTAGCCATGTTGCTACCGGAGATGCCCGGCACGATGCGGGCGGATCTGTTGCCGCTGGTGGTGGGAAATTTCAAGCATGTTGCAGAGATTAGGACGCAAGTGCAGTTGGGGCTTCGTCAGCTCGATATCGAGCATCGGGAATGGATGATCTGTCTTGGTCGCGGATTTGATTTTCTGCATACGCCCAACCTGGCGTTGATTATCGGACCCTATAGCCCCAATCTTGCGGAGCCGATTATTAAAGCCGCGGGGATTATTCAAGCCAATATGGCATCGGCACGTATTCCAGGTGATGGTTTCTTGTTGCTGTCCTCTGTGCCTTACGAGGCCATCGGAGTAGATCAGGCTCGGGCAGCAATCAAGGCGCGGTTTTTGTCGGAGTTTGCACAGTCCGTGATCAGAGAGACTTATCCGGAACTGGCTAAAAAAATGATTAACCGTACGGCCATTCTGGATTGGCAGGGTCGATGTCTTAGCTGGCTTTGAACAAGCTATTCCGGAATTTCGTCGTAAGAGGTCGTTAGACCATCGAGCATTTCTCGAAGCGCCTCACGTGCCTGGCTCTCGCTACATCCGAGCAACAGGGCATCATCCAGCGTTTCTTGCGCAAGGTTGCGCAGCTCTGCAAAGTTCTCGTTCAGAACTTTGATCTTTTCTACGCAGGATACGGGAGCACCGCTTGGTTTGCGCCAGGTTGGGAAATGACTCATGCCGACATTCTAACCTAGGGCGCTAATCAGTTGCATCCGCCGCTTATATATATAGTGGTATAATGAACGCGCTTATCCAAAATACCCCAATAAAACAGGTGACACTGTGGCTATAAAAAAAACCAAAACAGAAGAAGTTGTAGCGATTCAGGAAGCCCAGGCAGCCAATGCTGCTGTGCTGGATCTGGACTGGATGCGCAGTCAGGCAGCACAGGTCGTGTCTTTACTCAAAGTGATTGGCAATCCTGATCGATTGTTATTGCTGTGCCAGATGTTGCAAGGTGAATATTCGGTCGGAGAGCTTGAAGAGCTGCTGGATATTCAGCAACCAACCCTCTCGCAACAACTGGGCGTGCTGCGCAATGAAGGGTTGGTAGCAACGCGCCGTGATGGTAAGTACATTTACTACCGCGTGTCTCACCCGCATGTGCAGGTCATTCTCGAAGTATTGCATCAGCTTTATTGCTCTGCGCCACCACAGCCCCATTCGAAATCTGCCAACGATAAGGGCTGCTTTAAATGAGCATAGATTGGCAGGCATTTACGTTTTATGCGGCAGTTTCTGCTTTAGTTGGTGGGTTTATGATTGGCTTAGCTGCGGTGTGGCTAGCCTGGGCTAACGGACGTATTGCAGGGATTAGCGGTATTCTGGGGCATGTCGTTGAGCTGATCGTTCAGCAAAAACGAGAGCCTTTTGGCTGGCGAATTGCTTTCCTTATCGGGCTCGTCGGAGCCCCTGTTATCTGGTCTATGTTTGCGGCGTTGCCAGCGACTGAGCAACAGACGGGATTTATGGGTCTTGTCGTTGGCGGTGTTTTGGTGGGGCTCGGTACGCGCTATGCCAATGGTTGTACGAGTGGTCATGGTATTTGTGGTTTGTCCCGTTTCTCTGTGCGCTCACTCATTGCTGTTTGTAGCTTCATGGGGTCAGCGGTGGTAACGGTGTATGTGTTACGGCACCTGTTGGGGGTGTCGGTATGAGTCGTGCTATGCAATGGGTAACTGCAGGTCTCGCCGGTTTGTTATTAGGCTTAGGGCTGATTTTGTCGGGTATGGCAAATCCGGCCAAAGTCATTGGTTTTCTCGACGTTGCCGGGCCATGGGATCCATCCCTGGGTTTGGTCATGGGCGGCGGTTTGGTTGTGGGGAGCATCGGCTTTGCGCTGCTTAAAAAGCAACCGAAGACGCTATCGGGTGAACCGCTTAACCTGCCAGCCAGTCGCAAAATTGATTTGAGACTGATTTTAGGGTCTGTACTGTTCGGCATTGGCTGGGGTATTACCGGGATTTGTCCCGGGCCTGGTTTAGTCCTTCTGGGTGCAGGAATCCCTGAAGGGGTGATTTATGTCGCCAGTTTGCTGGCTGGGATGACACTCTATAGCCTGATCGAGAAACTGCGTCATAGTGCATAGTTTCGTTTGACGTGGGGGGCGTGCTTGGCTAGACTCGCAGCTCTTCAATACCCCCCAACTGAACTTGGAGTCAGACTATGAGCGACAACAATAATCCCGTCCTGGCCCTCATCGATGAACAGGTGAAAGGTCACCCGGTTGTCCTTTATATGAAGGGCACCCCACAGTTTCCACAGTGTGGTTTTTCCCAGCGCGCTTGCAAGTTGCTGCGTGAGTGTGGCGTCAGCAGTTTTTATAGCGTTAACGTGTTAGAAAACGCCGAAGTGCGCGAAGGCGTTAAAGTCTATGCGAATTGGCCAACGATTCCACAGCTGTACGTTAACGGCGAATTTATCGGCGGCAGCGACATCATGATGGAAATGTATCAAGCGGGTGAACTGCAAGCGTTGCTTGACCCATACAAAAATTAAGCACCTCTAGTATTTTTTCTAGGAGTGCTCAGAAACGCCGGCCTGCATTGAGCAGCCCGGCGTTTTTTATTTAAGCCAGGCGTTTTTTAGCGCGCTCTATGGCAGCTTTAACCTGAGTCGGGGCTGTGCCGCCAATATGATCACGCGCTGCCAGAGAACCACTGATCGTCAGCGCATGCACGACATCAGCCTCGATCAATGGTGAAAATGCCTGCAGATCAACCAGTGTCAGGTCGGCAAGATCAACACCCTTTTGTTCAGCTGCCTTTACCGCCAGGCCAACCGCTTCGTGCGCCGCACGGAAGGGTAAGCCCTTACGAACCAGATAGTCTGCCAGGTCTGTTGCCGTGGCAAACCCTTGGAGTAGTGCAGCAGCCATTGGTTCCGGGCGAACGGTGATGCCGGGTACCAGATCAACAAAGATGCGCAGGGTATCGGTGAGGGTGTCTGCTGCATCGAACAGGGGTTCTTTATCTTCCTGGTTGTCTTTGTTGTAGGCTAGTGGTTGGCCTTTCATTAGAACCAGCAGCGTATTCAGATCCCCAATGACCCGGCCGGTCTTGCCCCGTGCCAGTTCTGGCACATCCGGGTTTTTCTTTTGCGGCATGATTGATGAACCGGTGCAGAAGCGATCTGCCAGCATCACAAAGCCGAAGCGTGGCGTCATCCAGAGCACCAGCTCTTCAGAAAAACGCGATAGATGGATCATTGCCAGCGACGCAGCGGCACAGAATTCAATAGCGAAATCACGATCTGAAACAGCATCCAGCGAGTTTTCGCAGACAGCCTCAAAGCCGAGTTGTTCGGCAACAAAGTGGCGGTCGATTGGGTAAGTTGTTCCTGCAAGGGCGGCGCTGCCCAGAGGCAAACGATTGACCCGACGACGCAGATCGGTGAGGCGTTCTGCATCGCGTGCCAGCATTTCTACATAGGCCATCAGGTGATGGCCGAAAGTAACAGGTTGGGCTACTTGCAAATGTGTAAAGCCAGGCATGGGCGTATCCGCATGCTGCTCTGCCAGGGTCACCAAGGCCATTTGCAGTCGTTTGAACAGTTCGATCAGTGTGTCGATGCTGTCGCGCAACCAGAGGCGAATGTCCGTAGCGACCTGATCATTACGGGAGCGACCTGTGTGCAAACGTTTGCCGGCATCGCCGACCAGGCTGGTCAGGCGGTGTTCAATGTTGAGGTGCACATCTTCCAGATCCAGAGACCAGGTAAAAGCGCCGCTTTCAATTTCGCCCAGAATCTGCGCCATGCCACGTTCGATATCCGCCAGATCCTGCGCGCTGATAATGTGCTGCTTGGCCAGCATGCGGGCGTGTGCCAGAGAGCCACGAATATCCTGCCGCCAGAGACGTTGATCAAAATCAACTGACGCCGTATATCGTTTGACAAGCTCCGACATGGGTTCGTCAAAGCGCCCGGCCCAGGTGTAAGGGGTCGAAGCGGAGGTCTTTTCGTTGGCGGACATGGCAGAAGAGAGTCTAGTGGCTACAAAGCCCACATTATAAGGGAGTCCGCGTGCTAGCATTACATTCATTGAGGGTAATCGTGCCCTTTGCTTTTGTGAAATCGTTTTATGCCAGCCCCATTGATTATCGCCTCTAGAGAATCGCGCCTTGCCATGTGGCAGGCAGAGCATGTACAACGCCTTTTGCAGGCGCAAAATCCAACACGGGATGTGCAGATTCTAGGCATGACAACACGCGGCGATCAGATTCTTGATCGTCCTCTAGCGGCAATCGGTGGCAAGGGGCTTTTTATCAAAGAGCTCGAAGTTGCGATGGCTGAAGGACGCGCTGATCTGGCGGTTCACTCGATGAAAGATGTGCCAATGGAAATGCCGGAAGGCTTTGTTTTGGCAGCGATTAGTGAACGCGAAGACCCCCGGGATGCCTTAGTCAGTCCAAAGTATGAATCCCTGTCGGCCTTGCCAGCGGGAGCCGTTGTTGGCACCTCAAGTCTGCGCCGTGAGGCACAACTTCGTGCGCGTTTTCCCCAACTGGTGATTAAGCCGCTACGCGGCAATCTGGATACGCGTCTACGCAAACTGGATGAGGGTGAATTTGACGCCATTATCCTGGCAGCAGCGGGTTTGGTGCGTCTAGGCTTGGCAGATCGAATTCGCGCACGGATCGACCCGGCAGATATGCTACCAGCACCAGGGCAAGGGGCTTTGGGTATAGAGATCTGTGAAGGCCAGCCAGAAATGCAACGGATTGCTGATGGGCTTGCGGATGAAGCGACCGCGGCCTGTGTGCGTGCCGAACGCGCCTTCTCTCGTCGTTTGGGGGGGAGCTGCCATTTGCCGATCGCTGGTTTTGCTGTGACCGAGGCCAATCAGCAGTTCTGGCTGCGTGGCTTGGTCGCTTCGGTTGATGGTACCAAAATTGTGTCAGGTGAATGTCGCGGTGCTTGGTCGGAAGCGGAAGACCTTGGGGTTGCCCTAGCGGAATCCTTGTTGGCGCAAGGAGCGGATGCGCTGATTTGCCAGATCAACGAAGGGTAAAGATGCCGCAGCCGCTGACCGGTCCTCTAGTCGGGCAGCATATTCTGGTCACGCGACCGGCGGGTCAAGCCGCAACCCTGATGGCAGGCATCGAGCAATTGGGTGGGCGCGTCACCCATATTCCGTTTTTAGCCATCGAGCCTGCATCTGATCTTGTTGATCTCGGGCGCATAGCTGCACATTTAGAAACGTATCGGGCCTGTATTTTCGTTAGCGCGAATGCAGTACATTCGGGGTGGTCGCTATTGACGGGCCATCAACCATGGCCAGAAGCGCTAGCGGCAGCTGTTGTTGGCCCCGGAACGGCGCGCGTGTTGCGCCAATTGGGTGTAAGCCAGGTGGTACAGCCAGAGGCACAGTTTGATAGCGAAGGGTTGCTGGCGCTGCCATTTTTTTCACCCGAGCAGTGCGAGGGCCGTGATTTCGCATTGATTCGGGGTGAGGGCGGCAGGGATTTACTTGCCAGGACATTGCGCGAACGAGGCGGCCGGGTTGATGAGGCGAGTGTCTATCAGCGTTCGTTAGATCCGGATGCTGTTATAAGTGCCTCGCGGCTGATGGAGATCGATCAACCATCAGTCATGGTCGTCACGAGTAGCGAATCATTGCAGCGATTCATGGGGGCGGCCCCTGATAGCTTGGCACAAGTGATGCGTCGACTCACTATGGTCGTCCCCCACGCTCGCATTGCTCAAGGTGCAACAGAACTCGGGTATGAAAACGTTGTCGTCTGTGAGGGTGGCGATGAAGGCATATTGAGATTTCTACAAACGTATAATGAATGATCGTTAACCGACGAGCCTGAAATGGAAGCGCTATGACTGATGCCCACGATACTGAGCACACAAAATCTGTCCCTAAGGAGCCGAATAAGAAAGGCGCTTCACGGAGCCGCCGCTGGGTTGTTGTTATCCTGGCATTGCTGGTTCTGGGTGTAGCGGGTCAACAAGTCTGGACCCTGCGGCTTTGGGAAGGATTGAATCGTGAGGAAGCAGCGGTAGTCACCGTTGATAGCAGGTTAGCGATGCTGGAGTCCGCATTAGCCAATCAGCAACAGGTGCGCCATGAAATTGAGATGTTGCGTCAGACGCTTCAACAAGAGCGCCATTTACTGCAGTTGGATCGGCTTGAAGAGCGGCTGGATACAGGGTGGCAGCTCTGGGTTGCCACCGGGGATAGCAAAGCGCTGGTGAATGCGCTTAAAGAAGGTCAAAGTACACTCGCGAGTGACCCGACTTCAGCGGCGCAGGCGTTGCGCTTGGCCATGGGCCGGGATCAGGCGGAGATTCAGTCGCAACACATGACCGATCTGCGTGAGAGCGTCGAGCAGCTGGATGGGGTCATCGCCAGTATCAATCAATTGCCTTTGGTACAGGATCGTCGTTTGCCACAAGCCGAGCCGGTGCCTTTAGAGTCGTCAATGGGAGCTCCTGCTGACACACTCATGGAAAAGGCTCGACTAGTAGTTGCTGGACTGGCAGAAGAACTCTGGCAGTCTATTCGTGGGATGGTGCGTGTCCAGAGGCTAGATCGTGCTGAAGCAGCATTGATTGCTCCCGATCAACGTGTGTTTTTACAACAGGGCTTGCGCTTACTGCTGCTAGATGCGCGACATGCATTGGTTCAACGAAATACAGCAACTTACCAGCAGACGCTAAGTCAGGCCCGTGGCTGGATCGAGAAATACTATGACGCGAGTAATACGCTGGTAAAGACCGATCTATCGATACTGCAACGCCTGTCAGGATTGAATATTGAACCATCTGCGGTTAGCCTGGAGGCGACGCGTGCTGCCTTAGCGATGGCGCGTTCTGCAGCATCTGGTGAGCAATCGCCAGGCATCGATTCTCACGCGCTAGAAGCGACGTCTCAGAGCGAAACGAAAGCCAAAGGAGCGTCTGAATGAAAAGATTGCTGCTTTGGGGGTTGGCGCTTGGTACGCTGGCAGTGCTGATTGCTGACCTCATGCACCGCAATGATGGCTATGCCCTGATTGTTTTTTCGACATGGCGCATCGAGATGTCGCTTAACTTTCTTGTGCTGATGCTTCTCGGTACGCTATTGATTGGCGCAGTTTTGCTGAAGGTGCTGCAAGGTACCCTGAGATTGCCGGGGCGAATTGCCCGTTATCGTGCCTTGCGTCGGCAGCGTAAAGGAGAGCAGGCATTTCTATCGTCATTACGATTGCTTTTAGAGGGGCATTTCGAGGCCTCGATCAAGGCTGCCGAGCGCGCGCGTAAAGTCGGATTTGCCAGTGGTTATGCAGATTTGTTGGCGGCTCGCGCTGCGCAAGGGCTGGACGACCCGGATAGAGCGGCTGTCTGGCTGGGAAGAGTGGATGCTGATGATGGTGCGTTGGTAGCGGCACGTTTGCAGCAGGAAGCCGAGATGCTCGTTGCCCGTCGTCAGTATGAGGCGGCCCTGCAAGTGCTAACGCTGTCTCAACATGAGGTTAAGCCGCCTAGAAGCACGGCAAATTTGCGTACCGAACTTCGTGCTTTGCTAGGCACCGAGCGCTGGGAAGATGTGCTACTACAAGTACGTTCCTTGCGCCCCAGAGATGGTTTGTCCCAAGGCTTTCTGGCGAGCTGTCGTCGTCAGGCGCATCTTGGTAATCTACGTCACTACCGGAGCGATCAGCAGCGCTTTGCCATGTATCTGGTGCAGATTCCGCACAATGAGTGCGATGAAGATCTGCTAGAAGCAGCCGATGCCATGTTGAGTCGTATGGTGGCCGACGAATGGACGGCCAAGGCGCGCGAATTCATTGACGCGCGGAAGCGGGATTAAGCCAACCAATCCCGATGCGGTAAGAAGTCGGTATACAGGGCCGCTTCTGGAGAGCCGGCTTCTGGTTGCCAGTCGTAACGCCACTTCACAATCGGTGGCATGGACATCAGAATGGATTCGGTGCGGCCACCGGATTGCAGGCCAAAAAGCGTGCCTCTGTCGAAGACTAGATTGAATTCAACATATCGGCCGCGACGATACGCCTGAAAATCGCGTTCACGTTCACCCCAAGGGATATCACGGCGACGTTCCAGTAGCGGGGCATAGGCTTCTACAAAGGCATCACCGACTGAACGGGTGAGCGCAAAGCTGGCGTCAAAACCGGGTTCATTCAGATCGTCGTAAAAAATCCCGCCAACACCGCGCGGTTCATTCCGGTGCTTCAGGAAAAAATATTGATCACACCAGGCCTTGAAGCGTGAGTGATATGCGTCACCATGGGGCGCCAAAGCATCACGGCAGGTCTGGTGAAAATGCACAGCATCTTCACGGAAGCCGTAATAGGGTGTCAGATCCATGCCGCCGCCGAACCAGAACACGGGGGCTACATCGGGCTGGTCTTTGGGCGGGTGTGCAACAAAGTAACGCACATTCATATGTGCTGTCGGACAATAGGGATTACGCGGATGCATCACCAGCGACACCCCCATGGCCTCATAAGGCCGTCCTGCCAGTTCGGCCCGGTGAGCCGAAGCAGAAGGCGGTAATTGATCGCCCATCACGTGCGAGAAATTAACGCCCCCCCGCTCAATGAGGTTGCCTTCTTCAATCAGGCAAGACGTACCACCGCCGCCGGCAGGGCGAGTCCAGCTGTCACTTCGGAAAGGTTTGCCATCGAGCGACGAAAGCGCATGAACAATCCGCGACTGTAAGTCCTGCAGATAGGCCTGAACGGCCGTTGAACGTTCATTCCCAGTCAGTTTGCTCATAGAAGTGACGCTTAGCGGTTGATGGCGCGGTAGCCAATGTCCTTGCGGTATTGCATACCGTCGAATTGAATCGTAGCAGCGGCTTCATAAGCACGCTTTTGTGCAGAAGCTACCGTGTCGCCAAGTGCGGTAACGCACAGGACGCGACCCCCGTTGGTGACGACGTTGCCATTGTCATCAGCCGTGCCGGCATGAAAAACGTGGGCGTCTTCGCCGGCAGCATTACCCGTCGGTAGACCGTGAATCACATCACCCTTGCGCGGGGTTTCAGGGTAGTTCTGAGCGGCCATCACGATGCCCAGAGCAACGCGGGAATCCCATTCAGTATGGGCTTGATCAAGGGTGCCGGCAATCGCGTGTTCGAACATTTTTACGGCATCAGACTTCAAGCGCATCATGATCGGCTGTGTTTCCGGGTCACCCATGCGGGCGTTGAACTCCAGGGTTTTTACTGAACCATCTTTGCCAATCATCAGGCCGGCGTAGAGAAAACCAGTAAAAGGAATGCCATCGGCTTCCATGCCGCGTACGGTTGGCAGAATGATGTCGCGCATGGCCTGTTCGTGTACCGTCGGCGTTACGACCGGTGCAGGGGAGTAGGCACCCATGCCGCCCGTATTGGGGCCGGTGTCTCCATCGCCAATCCGCTTATGATCCTGGCTCGTCGCCATCGGCAATACGTTTTTGCCATCGACGAGCACGATGAAGCTGGCTTCTTCCCCATCCAGAAAGTCTTCGATAACAACCCGAGCGCCGGCGCTGCCGAGCTTGTTGCCCGAGAGCATGTCATCAATTGCGGCGTGCGCTTCATCGAGCGACATCGCCACCACAACGCCTTTGCCGGCGGCTAGGCCATCAGCTTTGATAACAATCGGCGCGCCTTGGCGATTCACATAGTCATGAGCCGCAGCAGCCTCGGTAAATGTTTCGAAACCGGCAGTTGGGATCTTGTGGCGGGCCATGAAGCGCTTGGCGAAATCTTTGGAGCTTTCCAGCTGTGCAGCGGCTTTGGTCGGTCCGAAGATCTTCAGGCCGCGGGCGCGGAACACATCAACAATGCCAGCCGCAAGCGGGGCTTCAGGGCCAACCACCGTAAGATGGATCGCGTTTTGTTCAGCGAAATCAGCCAGCGCGTTAATGTCAGTGACTGCTAGGTTTTCGAGTTTCGGCTCGCGTGCCGTACCGGCATTCCCGGGAGCAACAAATACTTTATTGACGCCTGCAGCTTGTGCTAGTTTCCAGGCGAGGGCATGTTCACGGCCACCAGAGCCAACAACGAGAATTTTCATGGAGCGATCCTGCGAATTAAATGGGTTGATGCGCACAACGAATTATTTGAACGAGTACTTGGCCCACCAGAATAAGACGTTACCGTTACCCTGGCCGCCGGGAATGTAGGCCATCTGGACATCGATCGGGCCGTAGCCGGCAGTGACCATTGGCAGGATGCCTGGTGTGGGTGCGTAGCTATTAATATCGGAGCGCATGAATAGGAACACCGTCGCGCCGATACCAATGCGCGACTGTTCATTAATCGGGTTCCACGTCGGCACCCAACCATAACCGGCCATGTACATTGGTTGCGAATGGGAATCCTGGAACCCCATTACGTAAACACCTTCCCAGTTGCCGCTGGCGTTGTACCAGCCTTTGCCCAAGCCGCCGCCAGCGGGGTATTCGTTATAGCTCGCACGCTTTTCAGGGGTGTAAGCGAATGGCAAGTGGTAGCTCCAGAAAGGAACGTACAGCTCTACGTCACCTTTGGTCCACAGGTCAGAAAGATGCTGGCCTGCCGTGTCCCATGCCGAGGCATACCAGGATTTGCTTTCCGTGCTTTGAGGTGCATTGGGTGAGCCCACAACCACAACACTTTGTGGTGTGCCGGATGCAGCATTCGATTGGCCTTCAGCGGCTGATACCGTCGCGGGTTCAGCAGCTTCCTCTGCATAGACAGTTGCTGTAAAGGTTAAGGACAGCGCTGCCAGTAAAGCAGTAATGAGACGGGAGCGATTCATGGCGGTGGCTACTGAATAGTTGATCGAAATTAGTGACGGAAGTGACGTGCACCGGTAACGACCATGGCCAGACCATGTTCGTCAGCGGCTGCGATGACTTCTTCGTCACGCATAGAGCCGCCCGGTTGGATCACGGCTTTAGCACCGGCTTCTGCCAGTACGTCCACACCATCACGGAATGGGAAGAATGCATCAGACGCCACCACAGAGCCTGTCAGAGAAAGCTTAGCATTGGCTGCCTTGATTGCGGCGATACGGGTTGAATCAACGCGGGACATCTGGCCGGCACCAACGCCAAGCGTCATGCCGTTACCGCAGAAGACTATAGCATTCGATTTAACGAATTTTGCAACGCGGTAGGCAAAAAGCAGATCGGCGATTTGCGCGGGTGTGGGTTGAACTTTGGTAACGACTTTGAGATCGGAGGCCTGAACATTGAAAGCATCCGGCGTCTGTACGAGCAGACCACCACCAACACGCTTCATCTCGAGGGCGTGATAAACGGGGCTGTCGCCTTCTGGCAGTGGTACGGTGAGCACCCGCAGATTGGCTTTGGCGTTTAGCAGTGCCATGGCCGCCGGTGTAAACGCTGGAGCAATCAGCACTTCAACAAAGTGCTTGCGTTCGTTCATGGCCTCGATCACATCGACATCCACGGGGCCGTTGAAGGCGATGATGCCGCCAAAAGCCGAAGTCGGATCGGTCTGGAAGGCTTTTTCGTAAGCTTTGAGCAGATTGCTATCTACTGCCACACCACAAGGGTTGGCGTGCTTAACGATAACGCAGGCGGGTTCGCGGAAAGTCTTTACACACTCCCAGGCGGCATCCGCATCGGCGATATTGTTGTAAGACAGCTCTTTGCCACCATGCTGCGTGTAGTTGGCAATAGCGCCGGCAGTCGGTGTGCTATCCCGGTAGAAAGCCGCTTTTTGCAGTGGGTTTTCGCCATAACGCAGGGTTTCGCTGCGGTCGAAAGCCAGTTGCAGATGGCTTGGGAAGATCGATGGTGTTGGTGCTGCTTCAGCGGGTTTGGTTTCAACGTCTGCATCCAGGCCGGTGAGCCAGTTGGCAATAGCCGAATCGTAACGGGCGGTATGCGTGAAGGCTTTTTTGGCGAGGCCAAAACGGGTGGTCAGCGATAGCGCCGCGCCATTGGCCTTCATTTCTTCAATCAGACCAGCGTAATCGGCCGGATCGGTTACGATCGCAACACCGTTGTAATTTTTGGCCGACGAACGCACCATGGCCGGGCCGCCGATGTCGATGTTTTCAATGGCATCTTCCAGCGTTACGCCGGCTTTTGCCACGGTTTCGCGGAACGGGTACAGATTCACGCAAACCAGATCGATCATCGGAATGCTGTGTTGCTCAATGGTAGCCATGTGTGCTGGCAGGTCGCGACGTGCCAGAATGCCGCCATGCACTTTCGGGTGCAGCGTTTTGACCCGACCATCCAGCATTTCAGGGAAACCCGTGTAGTCGCCGATTTCGGTGACTTTCAGGCCGGCATCGCGCAGTAGCTTGGCTGTGCCACCGGTCGATAACAGGGCGACACCCTGTGCATCTAACGCCTGAGCGAATTCGAGAACGCCGGTTTTATCGGAAACGGAGAGCAGTGCCTGACGGATTTTCATGATGAGCGTGAGATAGGTTCAAAGAAAAATGATTTATAGCAGTCCGTGATCAGACAGCTTTTTGCGAAGCGTATTACGGTTAATGCCCAGAATCTGCGCGGCAACGGTTTGATTGTTGCCAGCCTGACGCATAACGACTTCAAGCATCGGGCGCTCTACGCAGGTGAGCACCATGTCATAAACCGCCGTAGCCGGTTCACCACTGAGTTCAGTGAAGTACTTGTCCAGTGCGCAGGTGACGGCCTTGGCCAATTCGGATGGGTTCTGGGTGCTCATGCGGCCAGCTCCTCATCGTTGGTATCGCTGCTGATGTCATAGACCAGGTGCTCGTGACGCTGTCCGAGGCCGCTGAAAAAATCCTGAACCATGGCACGTTGTTCGATCACGGAATCCAGGCGGTTCATCTGGTGACGAAAAGCAGCCGAGCCACTGAGGCCTTTGGTGTACCAGGAGATATGCTTGCGAGCGACGCGTACGCCAGTCTCGGTGCCGTAAAAGCCGTAGAGGTCTTCCAGATGTTCCAGCAGGATGCTCTGGATCTCGGTGACGGCAGGGGCGGGCAATTTCTCGCCGGTGGCCAGATAGTGCTCGATCTCCCGGAAGATCCACGGGCGTCCTTGCGCGGCACGGCCGATCATGACGCCATCAGCACCGGTTTTTTCGAGGACGGCTTTGGCTTTTTCCGGGGTGGTGATGTCGCCATTGGCAATCACCGGAATGCGTGCAGCAGCCTTAACAGCAGCAATCGTGTCGAATTCGGCTTCGCCGCGGTATTGCTGGCAACGGGTGCGGCCATGCACGGCTAGTGCACGGATCCCGCTTTCTTCAGCGATGCGCAGAATACTCGGGGCGTTTTTGTTTTCGACGTTCCAACCGGTTCGAATCTTCAGGGTTACCGGTGTGTCCGGTACGGCATTCACAACGGCAGAAAGAATTTTGGCAACCAGTGTTTCGTGCTGCAGCAGGGCGGAACCCGCCATCACATTGCAGACTTTTTTGGCCGGGCAGCCCATGTTGATATCAATGATCTGGGCACCGCGATCCGCATTGTGTTTTGCCGCTTCGGCCATCATGGCTGGATCAGCACCGGCGATTTGCACGGAGATCGGTGAAACTTCCCCATCGTGGTTGGCACGACGTTGCGTTTTGGCGCTGCCGTAGAGCAGAGAATTCGAAGTCACCATTTCCGAAACGGCCAATCCAGCGCCCAGCTTTTTACAAAGCTGACGGAATGGGCGATCTGTCACGCCGGCCATCGGCGCAACAAACAGATTGTTTCGAAGGTTAAAACCAACAAATTCCATGGCTCGGGTGCAAGAGGGAAAGCCTTGTATTGTAACCCGAAAACCTGATTTTTGCCTAAATTTTAGTCAATTTTGTTGCGCCGCAGGAGTGGCGCCGCGTGCTTCGAGGCTAAGGCCAGGCGCGAGCCCCCCAGATCATGCGACGCGCCACAAAATGCCGCAGGGGGCTGATCAGATCCAGCGCGCTCAGACCCATACCGCGAACAGTGTTGAGTAAAGGAAATGGCGTCGAGAAAGCGCGCACAATGCCGTCGGTGAATGCCGCTGCACCGTAGCGGTCCAGTTGGCGAGTCCGTGCATAGGGGGTGAGTGTGTGGGTCGACCCCGGATCCATCGCATGGCGCAGATGCTGTGCCAGCAAGGCCGCATCGCGTAAGCCCAGATTAAAGCCTTGACCGGACACCGGATGCAAGGTTTGCGCGGCATTGCCGATCCAGAGTTCGCGATTATTCAGCGCGGGTTGTCGTAAGCGCAGCTTCAAGGGGAAGCTGGCGCGTGGGCCCACATCCGTAAAACGTGCCTGCGACCCAATTGCAGCCTGGATGCGTGTCAGAATTTCAGCGTCATCCAGTTGCAGCAAAGATTCTGCATCGGCTTCGGGTACGGTATACACAACGGAAACCCGTTTGCCATTGACCCCGTCAACAGGTAACAGAGCCAAAGGGCCTTGTGGTGTAAAGCGTTCCCAAGCGCGTTGACGATGGCTTTCTGCCAAACCAGCTTCGAAAATCAGCGCGCGTTGGCCGTAGCCCCGGGCAATAACGCCCTGGCTGTCATCGGGCGGGGTGCCTTCGGCGTGAACGATCAGTCGTGCGCGAATAGTCCGGTCGCCGAGCTGTAATGTGCGGAAAAATGGATCGGCATCTGCGGTACGCTCAGCCACATCCGCGTGGCTGTTATCCAGGCAAGAAAGCTGATCCGGATTGCGCGCAATCGACTGTTTGAGTGCGTCGTGCAGACAGCGGATTAGCGCGCCATAACGCACCACATAACCCAGCGCGGGGATGCGATAGTCCTTGCGGTCAATCAGCGTGCGTCCGAAGCCGCCACTTTGTGAAATATGAATGGTTTCAATCGGGGTGCATCGGCCATCACCCTGGCCCGTGGGCACCGGCCAGGCATTTTCAGGGGCCAATAGTTGGCGAGCACCTTCCGAAAGCGCTAGGGCACGCGGGTCGTTTTGCCCGGCATCAAGACGGCGTTGTTCCAGAAGCAAGACCCGGTGGCGCGTGCCGGCTAACAGTAGTGCCAACGTGCTGCCTACCGGTCCAGCGCCAAGAATGACGATGTCGTAAGTGTCTGTATCCTTAACTGTCTGGTCGCTCATGATGCATCGGCCATCAGATGTTCAATATCAGCAATGGTTTTGGGCGCATTAATCGTCATTACCCGGCAACCGGTATCGGTGACCACGACATCGTCTTCGATGCGGATGCCAATGTTATGAAAAGCAACAGGGACATCGTCCGCAGGACGCACATAGAAACCCGGCTCGATGGTGAGCGTCATGCCACTTTGCAAAGAAACCCATTCATTGTTTTCATGATACGGGCCGGCATCATGCACATCCAGCCCTAGCCAGTGGCTGGTACGGTGCATGTAGAAGCGCCGGAAGTCGCCAGATTCAATCACGCCATCAACGCTGCCCTGACAGAGTTTGAGATCGATCATGCCTTGAACGAGCACGCGGACGGCGGCATCATGCGGCGCATGGAATGCGGCGCCCGGGAGCGTTGCAGCAATAGCCGCTTCTTGTGCGGCGAGTGTGATGGCATAGAGATCACACTGCGCGCTACTGAATCGTCCACTGACGGGAAAGGTGCGGGTAATGTCGGATGCGTACCCACTCACTTCGCAACCGGCATCAATCAGGACCAGGTCACCATCATGCAACAACTGATTGTTGGCGGTGTAATGCAGTACACAGGCGTTGGCACCGCCCGCAACTATCGCCGGGTAGGAAGGGGGGTGGCCGCCAGCTTGCAGAAACGCGTATTGGAGTTCTGCATCCAGTTGATATTCGTAAGTGCCGGGTGCGCAGGCACGCATGGCGCGGCAGTGTGCGTTGGCTGCAATATCTGCGGCACGTTGCATCAGAGCCAGTTCGCCGGCATCTTTACTACGCCGCATGGGTTCTACCAGTGCGCGCCAATCAGCAACGAGTGTGGGTGCTTGTTTTCCGGCGCGTGATTGGGCGCGAGCTTCTTCAAGCCAGCGTCCAGCACGTGCATCCCATTCGGGGTTTATGCCAAGGCTATGCCAGAGCGTTTGGGCGCCAACCAGATGATCACTAACGATCCTATCAAGATCATCCAGGTCGTAAGCAGCATCGAAACTAAAGCGCTCGCGTGCAGCGTCAGGGCCAAACCGAAACCCTTCCCAGAGTTCACGTTCTTCATTCTTGGCACGGCAAAACAACAAGCTCTGTGGGGTATCGGAAACTAATAACACTAGTACGGCATCGGGTTCTTCAAACCCGGTCAGGTACCAGAAATTGCTATCGAAGCGGAAGGGGTGGTGCGTATCCCGGTTGCGAATTAATTCCGTTGAGGTGGGAATGATGGCCACGCCACGCCCGCTTTTATGCATTTCTACGAGCAGCTGTTGCCGACGCCGCACGAAAGGCGATGCGTCGAAAGCCTTTGGGGCTAGGGGTGCGAGCGGCGGAGGTAGCGAACGAATGACAGACATTGTGCAGGAATGTTAAGTGAACGACTGATCATACCCCTGCTCAGGGCTTATGAGTGTTGGCTTGCACGCAATTCGGCATCTAACGCAGCAAGCCGATCCGGGGTGCCCACGTCTTCCCAGCGCCCGACATGGTGTTCACCGCTGACGCGGCCTTCGGCCATCGCGGCACGCAGCAGAGGTGCCAGCTTGGCCGGTTCACCGCTGACCAGATCTTTGAATAGGCTCGGGCGGTAAAAACCGATGCCGGCAAAGGTGAGCGCTGGCGCCTCGTTTGTCTTGTCCGTGACCCGATGGTTCTGTAGTGTGAAATCGCCTGTTGGGTGTTGTGGTGGATTGTTCACCAGCATCAGGTGGGCCAGATCTGATTCGCGCATCGCGACCTGCGCTATTGGCCAATCGCAGTAGATATCACCATTGACCACAAGGAAGGGTGCATCGCTGCCGTTGTCTAAGTGCGGCAGTGCCTGGCAAATACCACCAGCCGTTTCTAGCGCACCAGCAGGTTCGGCAGACCAGGTAATGGAGACGCCCCATTGCGACCCGTTGCCCAATGCTGCCACCAGTTGTTCGCCCAGGTGGGCGTGATTAATCACGATATCTTTGAAGCCTGCAGCCGCAAGGCGCTCCAGGTGGTAAACAATCAGGGGCTTACCCGCTGCGGGTAATAAAGGTTTCGGGCAACGATCGGTTAGCGGACGCATCCGCTCCCCTCGACCCGCTGCCAGAATCATCGCGCGCATGCTGTCCCCTTAAAAGGTGTAACCGATCTGAAGATCGCGCGGTGATAAGCGTTCAAGGATCGGCACGAGCGGGCGTAGTTCGGCGTAGCGTTCGGCAGTGCGATAGGCGTAATTGAAGAAACGCGGCAGGTCTTCTAGGTAGTGGCCTTTGCCATCACGGTAGTTCAGGCGACAGAAGATACCCAGCACCTTTAGGTGACGTTGTAGCCCCATGAATTCATAGGCACGCCAGAAATCACCAAAATCCGGATGAACGGGTAAACCAGCTTTGCGGGCTTGTTCCCAGTAACGAATCACCCAGTCGAGTTCGCGCTCTTCGTCCCAGGAAATAAAAGCGTCACGGAACAACGAGACCACGTCATAGGTGATCGGGCCATAAACCGCATCCTGGAAGTCCAGAATCGCCGGGGTAGACGGGTCACCGGTCAGCATCATGTTGCGCGGCATGTAGTCGCGGTGAACAAACACCTGTGGTTGTGCCAGGGCTGAGGCTACAAGCGCGTCCATTACCCCATTCAGCCAGCCTTGTTCTTTTTCAGTCAGCTCGATGCCGGCGTGATGTGCTACACACCATTCCGGGAAAAGTGCTAATTCACGGCGAAGGAGTGCTTCATCGTATGCCGGCAGAATGTCTGCTTTGGAGCTGGCTTGCCATTGGACGAGCGCCTTGATGGCGCCTCGCATGAGGGTATCTGCTGTTTTTGCATCCGCTGTGTGCAGTGTTTTGAGATAGCCAGTGCTGCCCAGGTCATTTAGGAGTAAATAGCCATTTGTTGGGTCTGCGGCCAGAATCTTGGGAGCTACCAGGTCTGCATCGGCCATAAGGCCGGCAATCTGGATAAATGGACGGACATCTTCCTTGTCCGGTGGTGCGTCCATGAGAATAGCTGTTTCACCACCGGGCCACGTGGCACGGAAGTAGCGACGAAAGCTGGCATCGGCAGAGGCGGGGGCCAGGACAGGCGTGCCTGGATGAAGTTCGCTTCGGGTGGCAAATTCGGTACCGGCTAGCAGGCGGGTGTCAGTCGTGGTCGTCATTGTGTTCCAGGGGCAGCCTAAAGGCCTCTTTAAGGGGTAAAAATGCTAGAATTAAAGGTATTTTACCTTGTGCGGGCAGGCGACTGAAATCGGTCGCTTTTCGTGCTTTATCTGGAATTAATTGTTGTCTATTGCTGTGCCATCCCGTTTACCCAAATTTCCCCGCGAATGTCTGACCCATGGCGCACCAGCGCCTAAGGGTGTGCGCTTGCCGCTGGCCGTTTGGGTAGCCACACTGACATTGGGTGGTGCCACATGGGCTGTTAGTGCCCCAGTGTTTGCGCAAAGT